>NZ_WMHO01000047.1 GCF_010994245.1 Sandarakinorhabdus rubra | reverse complement strand
CGCTGGGACCGATCGCGGCGGTGCCCACCCAATGGCGGCCGACGCGCTCCTGCCCGGGCGGGTCGATCACCGCGCTGATCCGGCTGGAGGGCGCCAATGCCGGCCTGGCCGATGTGGCGGTGAAGCCGCTCAGCCCCGGCATCAGCGTGCGCCCGCTGGACGAGGACGCGCCGACCCCGGCCGAGAGCCCGTCGGCCAAGGGCTGTTTCGCGCACACATGCCGGCTGTTGACCCTCACCGTTGCGGCCGATGCCACCGATCCGGCCCGGCTTGAATTGGCGATCGCCGATGGCGCGCGGCTGGTGGTCCCCGTACCGCTGACCACCCATTGCCCGGATTCGGCGGCGCGCGCCGCGCTGCTGGCCCAGCCCTGACACAAACTCGGTGCATGGTTTGCACCGCCCCCGGCCATCGGCTAAGGGCGGCGCTTGTCCCCCTAGCCAGCCGAATCCGGAGCCTGCCCGTGGCCTATCAATATGCGTTCGTGATGAAGGGTTTGTCGAAGACCTATCCCGGCGCCAACAAGCCCTGTTTCAAGGATATCACGCTGTCGTTCCTGCCGGGCGCCAAGATCGCCATCATCGGCCCGAACGGCGCCGGCAAGTCGACGCTGATGAAGGTGATCGCCGGCATCGACAAGGAGTTCCAGGGCGAGGCCTGGGCGGCCGAGGGCGTGAAGGTGGGCTATCTGCCGCAAGAACCGCACCTGGACCCGACCAAGGACGTGAAGGGCAACGTGATGGACGGGGTGCGCCCCGTTGCCGACCTGGTGGACCGCTTCAACGCGATCAGCGCCGAAATGACCGATCCCAAGGACGATACCGATTTCGACAAGCTGCTCGAGGAAATGGGCACGCTGCAGGAAAAGATCGACGCGGTGGATGGCTGGACGCTCGACAACCAGCTGGAAATCGCCATGGACGCGCTGCGCTGCCCGCCGGGGGACAGCGGCGTCGAGAAGCTGTCTGGCGGTGAAAAGCGCCGGGTGGCGCTGTGCAAGCTGCTGCTGGAAAAACCGGAAATCCTGCTGCTCGACGAGCCGACCAACCACCTCGACGCCGAAAGCGTGTCATGGCTGGAAAACCATCTGAATGAATACAAGGGCATGGTGATCCTGGTGACCCACGATCGCTATTTCCTTGATAACGTGGTGAAATGGGTGCTCGAACTGGATCGCGGCCGGGCCATTCCGTTCGAAGGCAACTATTCCGACTGGCTGGAAGCCAAGCAGAAGCGGTTGGCCCAGGAAGAGCGCGAGGACGCCAGCCGTGAAAAGGCCATCAAGCAGGAGCTGGAGTGGATCCGCGCCAGCCCCAAGGCCCGCCAGACCAAGAGCAAGGCGCGCATCAAGGCCTTTGACGAGCTGGTGGAAAAACAGGCCAACCGCCGCCTCGGCGAAGCCCAGATCCTCATCCAGGTGCCCGAACGGCTGGGCAACAAGGTGATCGAGGCGAAGAACCTGACCAAGAGCTATGGCGACAAGCTGCTCTTCGAGAATCTGTCGTTCAGCCTGCCGCCCGGCGGGATCGTTGGCATCATCGGCCCGAACGGCGCCGGCAAGACGACGCTGTTCCGCATCATCACCGGCCAGGAAACGCCCGACAGCGGCGAGATCATCATCGGCGACACGGTGAAGATGGCCTATGTCGACCAGAGCCGCGATGCGCTCGATCCCAACAAGAATGTCTGGGAAGAGATTTCCGGCGGCAACGACAAATTCTATTTCGGCAAGAACGAGGTGCTGACCCGTGCCTATGTCGGCGCCTTCAACTTCAAGGGGCCGGACCAGCAGAAGAAGGTGGGCCTCCTGTCGGGCGGTGAACGCAACCGCGTGCACATGGCCAAGATGCTGGTGAAGGGCGGCAACGTGCTGCTGCTCGACGAGCCGACCAACGACTTGGACGTCGAAACGCTGCGTGCGCTGGAAGAGGCGCTGGAAAGCTTTGCCGGCTGCGCCGTGGTGATCAGCCACGATCGCTTCTTCCTCGATCGCCTCGCCACGCACATCCTCGCCTTCGAAGGCGACAGCCATGTCGAATGGTTCGAAGGCAACTTCGAGATGTACGAGGAAGACAAGCGCCGCCGCCTGGGCGATGCGGCCGACCGGCCCCACGCGCTGACGTACAAGAAGCTGACCCGCTAGCGGCAGCGCGGCCAGCGCGCGTGCCGCGCGCGGGCGTCGGCCGGGCTGCGGGTCCCATCGAATTATTACTTCGATGGGACCCGCTGGCGGCTGGCCATCAGGCCAGCCGAACAGCTTCGACGGCGTGGCTCTGCCACGCTCCTTCTCGCTACTCTTCCTAAACTGAAGCGGATTTGACGGCTCCGCCGCCGGCCGCGCCCTTCACGGCGCCACCCACGCCCCCGCCCAGCCATCGGCCGCCCTGAAGACCGCCCGCCGATGGCCGCTGTTGGCCAGGTGCAGCCAGTCGATCGCCTGCACCCCCACCCACAGCGTCGCAAAATTGGCGCGGGCCGGCACGATCTGCTCCGCCGTCGGCTGCTGGCCCTCGATCCACGCCGGCAGGCCAGATGAGGGGCCGGGCAGGGGGGTGCCGGGGGCCTGTTCGGCCAGATAGCAGCGGCGCGCGAACAGGGTGGACTGGTTCCAGATCCCATCCACTGTCTCGCCATCGGCCAGCACGCGGGCGGTGCCGCTGATGCGCAGCTGCACCTGCTCTTGCGGGTGATAGGCCAGCACCGCCACCGCCCGGCCATCGGCCTGCGCCACCTTCGGGCTGCGCGCATCGGTGTGGAACCGCAATGTGCCCGACACCGGATCGGCCTTCCTCAGCACCATCACCCGGGCGTGCGGCAGGCCATGCTCGTCCACGCTCGCCACCACCGGCGTGTGGACGGGGCTTTTCCTGTCCGCCCCGCCGCGCACCAGCAGGCTCCAGGCGTGGGCCAATATGTCGGGCAGCGAGTCTGCGGGTCTCACCTTGGTGGCCTCACTTCAGTTCCACAATCGCTTCCACCTCCACCGGGATGCCGCGTGGCAGGCTGCCGGCGCCGGCAGCGGTGCGCGGTGCCTTGCCGGCATCACCGAAGGCCGTCACCATCACTTCCGAAAAGCCATTCATCACTGCCGGGTGATCGGTGAAATCGGGCGTCGCATTGACCAATCCCATCACCCGCACCACGCGCTTCACCCGGCTCAGCTCGCCCAGTTCCGCCTTGATCGAGGCCAGCATGCACAGTGCCACGCTGGCGGCGTTGGCCTTGCCGGCGGCAACATCCATGGTGGCACCCAGCTTGCCGGTCGCCTTGATCGGACATTCGGTGTGGCCGGCGAGGAACATCAACTTGCCGACGCGGGCGGTGGGCACATAGAGGCCGATCGGTGCGTTGGGCGGCGGCAGCGCCAGGCCGGCGGCGGCCAGCCGCTGCTCCGGGGTTTCGGCGGCAACCGGTGCGGCAAACAGGGCGAGAGCGAAAAGGGCAGCGCGCATGGGAAGGGACTCCTTGCCGGAAGGGCTGACCCCGGCCTAGCATCCCGCGTGCATCACACCAACAGGGGGCGGCCATCCATGGTTCAGGCAGCAAGCAAGCACCTGCCCGGCTTCGCGCACGAGGACCGGCCGACCGCCGCCGACAGCGATCCTGCCGCACTGGGCTGGATGACCGGGCATCCGGTGCCGGCGGCGCGCCAGGTGCGCTGGGACGATGGCACGATGTGGCATTTCCCGCAGCTGCGCTGGTCCTTCTCACACTGCCGCGACCTGGTGCCCAGCGCCGGCATCCCGCGGGGCCCCGCGGTGCGCCCACTGCCCGTGGCCTCACGCGATGACCTGGATGACGTGACGCTCACCACGCTCGACGGGCAGGCCATGAGCTGGCGCCAGGCGCTGGCCGCCACTTACACCGATGCCATCCTGGTGCTGAAGGACGGCGCGGTGGTCTATGAACGCTGGTTCGGCGTCACCACGCCCGCCACCCAGCATATCCTGTTCTCGGTGACAAAAAGCTTCGTCGGCACGCTGGCCGAGACGCTGATCGACGAGGGCCGGCTCGATCCGCACGCGCGGGCCGATGCCTATGTGCCCGAACTGGCCGGATCAGGGCTGGGCGATGCCAGCATCCGCCAGATCCTCGACATGCGCACCGGCCTCGCCTTTTCCGAGGACTATGTACCCGGCGCGGGCGGGCTGACCGATGTCCAGCGCATGAGCCTGGCCGGCGGCTGGATGCCGCGCCAGCCCGGTTATGACGGCCCGGAAGGGCATCACGCCTTCGTGGCCAGCCTGGGCAGGAATGCCCCCCACGGCGGCGATTTCGTCTATCGCACGCCCAACACCCAGGCCCTGCAATGGGTGATCGAGCGGGTGACCGGCGACAGCCTCGCCACCCAGATCGGCCAGCGTTACTGGCAGCGGCTGGGTATGGAGGCCGATGCCGCCATCGGCGTTGACCGCATTGGCACGGCCTTTGGCGGCGGCGGCCTGATGGCGGGCCTTCGCGACATGGCGCGGTTCGGCGAGATGATGCGGCTGGGCGGCACCTGCGATGGCAACGTGATCGTGCCGCCGGCGGCCGTGGCGCGCATCTTTGCCGGCGGCGACCCGGCGGCCTTTGTGGCCACCCGCTATCCCGGCAACCTGGATGGCAATTATGGCAGCCAGTGGTGGCATCGCGCCGGTGGGCAGCTGATGGCCATGGGGGTGCACGGCCAGGGCATCTATGTCGACAGAGCCGCCGGCGTGGTGATCGCCCGGGTGGGCAGCCACCCGGTGGCCAGCAACCGCGGCAACATGGCCGTGACCATGCCGGCCTATGACGCCATCGTGGCGGCGCTGGCCGGCTGACAGGCGATCAGCGCGCGGCGTTGACGATCGGTGGTGCCGCCGGATCGAGCCGGGCCAGCGCCCGCCGGGCGACGCCCGGCAGGCGATCGGACGGCAGCGCCAGCAGCTCCGCCGACAGCCGCGCCGCATCGCCGCAATAGCGGGCACGGTTGGGCAGGTTGGCAAAGCGGTTGTAGAGCCGGGTCATCGCCACGTCGTGTCGGGCAATGCCGGCCTTGCCATATTGCTTGCCGTAACGCGCCTGTTCGGCGGCATAGGCTTCGTTCAAGATGCTGCGATGTTGCTTCAATATCTTATTATAATTATCTGAAAGAGAGCGATTTCCACATTGCAGCGCAGCGACATTGAGGCCGCCGCGCAGCGCCCAGATCATCTCGGCAGTGGCGGCTTCGTCGGGGCCGGATATCAGCTGCTCTGCAACCGCCGGCGGCGCCGTGGGCCGGATCGCCGTGGTAGCAACTTGAGGCGGCGGCGGCGGTGCCGGATTGCTGGCACAGGCGGCCAGCCCCAGTGTAGCGCCAAGCATCATCAAGCGCCGGCCTGCCGACGCCATGCCCATCGTCCTGTCCATCCCGATTCCTCCCGAACCCAAAACGACCAATGCGCTATTAAGCACCAGAGCCTTTTCCATTGGCTTAACGGCGGTCGCAGCGATGGGCAGGTGTTGCCGGGCAGTCGATGACCCAATCCGGAGCAGCTATGCCGCCTGCGGGTTGCCGGCTCAGGCGGCGACGACCGCCAGCCGCTTCCGGCGTGCCATCGTGCCGACGCCTGCAAAGCCTAGCAACAACATGGTCCAGGATTGCGGTTCTGGCACGCCGCGGATGGGTGCGGCAGGTCCGAAGTTGAGCGCCGCATTCTGCGCGCCAATGAAGTCACCAACATCGTTTGGGCCGGGATTGGTGTCCCCAAAGCCCAGATCAAACCGCGCCTCGTTGGTTTCCGGGTCATAGAAGCCGGTGAACTTGTAGAATTCATAACGCCGGATCACCGACTCGGCGGCCTCGCCAACGGGGGCTGCATCGCCATTCTCCAGAATGCCCGACAGCGGGTTGCCGCGTTCCTTCTGCAACAGTTGCCATTCGATTTCGGTGTTCTGCGCCGCCTGCTCCAGGAAGGGGTTGCCGCGCAGCAGGTCTTCCAGTTCCACCGCGCCTTCGACTTCAGTGGTGAACACCTTGGCCCATATCGCGGTGCCGAAATCGAAATCGATTGGGTCCGGCGCCTCGATCCTGGCTTCCACCACCGGTGGCGGTGCCGGGTTGCCAGGCACCGGCGCCTGCGGAGTGACCGTCCAGGTGGGCGCCAGAACAAATGAGGTGGCATTGATCAGGACAGACGAACCAGGTGTGGCCTCCACCAGCCAGCTGTATGTCGTCTTGGTCGGATTGGCGCTCAGGCCAACACCGAAGTGATCGCAGGGTGTCGACGGGCCATAGCCGGAACCGCCGGTCCAGCAGCTTTCGCCCGGCGTGGAGTAGACGCCCGATGGCGTCCCGATCCAGCCCGACGGATCGCCAGACAGATCAGCGCGATAGGTGACGCGCACGCCAGAACTCGTGCCGGTGCTGTAACTGGTGATCGTCGGCGCGCCATAACGTTCGACCGTCTCGGGAAATCCTCGGCCCGGTCCGCCAAACGTGTCGGTGACGTCCAGGATGTTGATCCCTTCAAGCTCGATCTCGAAGCCGTGGGCAACGCTGCCGGTGTCGTTCACCGCATCGAAATTGCCGAGCGAGCCGAAGATGGTCGTGGCAGCCGTCGGCGCCGCTACCATCACCACCGCCGTTGCGGTCAACGACACGAGCCACCTGGTCTGCATCTCATCACTCCTTCCGGCCGAGTGCCGATTCGTGATCCGATGCCCATGGCGATTACGCCCGATCGCGCGGTGAACACATAAGGGGAAACCGAAATTCCGGAACAATTTCTCCTAGTTTCTCAATATGATAATCATTTGCAAAATACATTCTCGACGCCCTGAGGTCTTCTGGCGGCGTCGGTCACCCTTGCTGCTTCTCCCGCGCGGCAGCAATGCGGGCCTTCCAGTCGGCCGGGCCGGTCTGGTGCACGCTGGTGCCGTTGGAATCGACCGCAACTGTGACCGGCATGTCCTTGACTTCGAACTCGTAAATCGCCTCCATGCCGAGGTCCTCGAAGGCCACGACGCGGCTCTTCTTGATTGCCTTGGCCACCAGATAGGCCGCCCCGCCCACCGCCATCAGATAGGCGGCCTTGTGGCGCTTGATCGCCTCGATGCCGGTGGGGCCGCGTTCGGCCTTGCCGATCATCGCAATCAGCCCGGTCCTGGCCAGCATCGTTTCGGTGAATTTGTCCATGCGGGTGGCGGTGGTGGGGCCAGCGGGGCCCACAACCTCGTCGCCCACCGGATCGACGGGGCCAACATAATAGATGACACGGTTGGTGAAATCGACCGGCAGCGTCTCGCCCCGGGCCAGCATGTCGACCATGCGCTTGTGGGCGGCATCGCGCCCGGTGAGCATGCAGCCGCTCAGCAACAACCGGTCGCCGGGCTGCCAGCTGGCCACTTCGGCCGGGGTGAGCCGGTCGAGATTGACCGGCTTCGCCGCCTTGTCGGGCGTCCAGTTCACCTTGGGCCAGGCATCCAGATCGGGCGGTGGCAAATAGGCCGGGCCGGCGCCGGTGAGGGTGAAGTGCGCGTGGCGGGTGGCGGCGCAGTTAGGGATCATGGCGATCGGCTTCGATGCAGCGTGGGTCGGCGTGTCGAGGATCTTCACGTCGAGGACGGTCGACAACCCGCCCAGCCCCTGCGCGCCAATGCCCAGATCGTTGACCGCATCGTGCAGCTCGATGCGCAGCTCCTCGATCGGCGTCCGGGCCCCGCGCGCCTTCAGCTCGGCCATGTCGATGGGCTCCATCAGCGCTTCCTTGGCCAGAATCATCGCTTTTTCCGCCGAGCCGCCGATGCCGATCCCCAGCATGCCGGGCGGGCACCAGCCGGCGCCCATGCCGGGCAGCGTGTTGACCACCCAATCGCGGATGGAATCGGAAGGGTTGAGCATGGCAAAGCGGGCCTTGTTCTCCGAACCACCGCCCTTGGCGGCCACGGTGATGTCCACCGCGTCGCCCGGCACCATCTCGACATGGACAACGGCGGGCGTGTTGTCGCGCGTGTTCACCCGGGTGAAGGCGGGATCGGCGACGATTGAGGCCCTGAGCTTGTTGTCCGGGTGGAGATAGGCGCGGCGCACTCCTTCGTTGATCATTTCTGCCAATGTTCGCGTGGCTTGCCAGCGCACGTTCATGCCCACCTTGACGAAGGCGACCACGATTCCCGTGTCCTGGCAGATCGGGCGATGGCCTTCCGCGCTCATCCGGCTGTTGGTGAGGATCTGGGCAATGGCGTCGCGTGCCGCCGGCGATTCTTCCAGCGCATAGGCCCGGCCCAGCGCGGTGATGTAATCGATGGGGTGATAATAGCTGATGTACTGGAGCGCATCGGCGACGGATTCGATGACGTCTTCCTCGCGGATCACGGTCATGAAAATCTCCTTGCAGGGGCCGCTGGTGGGTCCGTCTTGGTGAGGCGGATTGTTGCAGTTCGGCCACGGTTGGTCGCCATCAGGATAGGCACAGCGGCTCGCTGCGTCCAGTTGGCCGCATTGCAGGCTCGGGGCAAATTCGGGGCCGGGATGAGCAATTGCGGCCAAGCCGTTGAGCCGTCTGTGCTGGCCGGACGGCGCGAAATGGGCTGTGGACGACTCCAGCCGATTCAGACGTTTCGCGGCGTCAAGGCGTGAATTGGGGCTTGCGCGCGGAATCGGCTGTGGCACTATCCGTTGCGTATCGCAGCCAGCCAGCCACAAGGTCTGGTGGTTGTGAACGGGGGACGAGCAGGAGGTCGGGCTGGGCTTCCTGTGGATATCGGGGATAAGCATTGCTGCGGCAAACAAGTGCGTGACCCCGATTTGTTCCCCTCGTATGATGAGGGGCGATGAACAACGATGAGCGAGTTTCGTATGACTGACAGCGGCTCTGGCCTCACCACGGCCGACCGGCTTGATCCGGCTGCGGCTGGCGATGCCGCGGGTGATGCCCTGGTGGCGAGCCTGGCCGCCGGCGTGCTGGCCCAGGCAAGTGCGGCTGCGGCTGCCGCCAAGCCGGCGCGCCCGGGCAGCAGCGAGATCCTGCCGTGGAAATTCCCGGTGACGGTCGATCGCAGCCGCGACGCGCTGCTCACCGATTTCGGCAAGGACACGCTGGACGACCGCTATTTGCTGCCCGGCGAATCCTATCAGGACCTGTTCGCCCGCGTGGCGGCGGCCTATGCCGACGATGCAGATCACGCCCAGCGCCTCTATGACTATATCAGCCGGCTGTGGTTCATGCCGGCAACGCCGGTCCTGTCCAACGGTGGCACCGGGCGCGGCCTGCCGATCAGCTGCTATCTGAACAGCGTGTCCGACAGCCTGGAAGGCATTGTCGGCACCTGGAACGAGAATGTCTGGCTGGCGGCGCGCGGCGGCGGCATCGGCACCTATTGGGGCCGGGTGCGCGGCATCGGCGAGCCGGTCGGCCTCAACGGCAAGACCAGCGGCATCATCCCCTTCGTGCGGGTGATGGACAGCCTGACGCTGGCGATTTCGCAGGGCTCGCTGCGGCGGGGCTCGGCGGCCTGCTACCTTGATGTGTCCCACCCGGAGATCGAGGAGTTCCTGGAGATCCGCAAGCCGTCGGGCGATTTCAACCGCAAGGCGCTGAACCTGCACCACGGCGTGCTGATCACCGACAAGTTCATGGAAGCGGTGCGCGACGGCACCAGCTTCGATCTCGTCAGCCCGAAGACCGGCGAGAAGCGCGCCGAGGTCGATGCCCGCGCGCTGTTCACCAAGCTGGTGGAAACCCGGCTGGCAACGGGCGAGCCCTACATCATCTTCATTGATGAAGTGAACCGCACCATGCCCAAGCACCAGCGCGACCTGGGGCTGAAGGTGTCGACCTCCAACCTGTGCTCGGAAATCACCCTGCCCACGGGGCCCGACCACCTGGGCCAGGACCGCACGGCGGTGTGCTGCCTGTCCTCGCTCAACATCGAGACGTGGGACGAATGGCACGACCAGCCGCTCTTCATCGAGGATTGCATGCGCTTCCTCGACAATGTGCTGCAGGATTATATCGACCGCGCCGAGCCGGCGATGCACCGGGCTGCCTATGCCGCGATGCGCGAGCGTTCGGTGGGGCTGGGTGTGATGGGCCTGCACAGCTTCTTCCAGGCGCGCGGCCTGCCGTTCGAAAGCGCCATGGCCAAGAGCTGGAACATGAAGATCTTCAAGCATATCCGCGCGGCAGTGGACCAGGCCTCGATGAACCTGGCGGTTGAGCGCGGGCCCTGCCCGGACGCCGCCGACATGGGGGTGATGGAGCGCTTCTCCTGCAAGATGGCGATCGCGCCGACGGCCAGCATCTCGATCATCTGCGGTGGCACCTCGGCCTGCGTCGAGCCGATCCCGGCCAATGTCTATACCCACAAGACGCTGTCGGGCAGCTTCGTCGTCAAGAACCCCTATCTGGAAAAGCTGCTGATCTCGAAGGCGAAGAACAGCGATGCGGTGTGGAGCTCGATCCTCGAGCGCGGCGGCTCGGTGCAGCATCTCGAGTTCCTGACGCCCGAGGAGAAGGCCACCTATCGCACCGCCTTCGAGATCGACCAGCGCTGGCTGATCGAACTGGCTGCCGACCGCACGCCTTATATCGACCAGGCGCAGTCGCTGAACCTGTTCATCCCGGCCGATGTCGAGAAGTGGGACCTGCTGATGCTCCACTACCGGGCGTGGGAACTGGGCATCAAGTCGCTCTATTATCTCCGCTCGATGAGCGTGCAGCGCGCCGGTTTCGCCGGCGGCGTGGAAGCCGACAACACCAGCGAAGCGCCGGTGTTCCAGGTCGAGCGCAAGGACTATGACGAGTGCCTTGCTTGTCAATGAGCTCGCCCCGCCCGCCCGCGGGGCAGTACACCGGCCGGGATGCTGCCCGGCCGGAGGGTGAGGGGGCCGTGGCCAGGATTTCCACGACTCATGGCCAGGGCCCCCTCCCAACCGCTTTTCGCCCAACGCTTTTCCGTAGGCGTATGTCAGGCCGGCGCGTGTTGCTAATGCCGGCCCGTGTTGCGAACAGCGCCTCCGGCGGCGCCATAGTCTCCGGCGGTCGTTGCGCGTCGCAGGCCCGTTGGCGTTCCGCGCCCCGTTCGTTCCGGCGTGCAGCGCTGCTGCCGGCCGGAGGCGATTTTCCGCTTCGCCGCCAGGCATAAGTCCCGCATCATTCCCGCTGCCCCCATTGTCTTCAGTCAGGATCGAGTAAAATGCCCCTTCTTCAAGCCTCCAAGTCGTACAAGCCCTTCGAATATCCCTGGGCCTATGACTTCTGGAAACGCCAGCAGCAGATCCACTGGATGCCCGAAGAGGTGCCGCTGGGCGAGGATTGCCGCGACTGGGCCCAGAAGCTGACCGATCACGAGCGCAACCTGCTCACCCAGATCTTCCGCTTCTTCACCCAGGCCGATGTCGAGGTGCAGGATTGCTACCACGACAAATATGGCAGCGTGTTCAAGCCCACTGAAATCAAGATGATGCTGACCTCGTTCTCCAACATGGAGACGATCCACATTGCGGCCTACAGCCACCTGCTCGACACGATCGGGATGCCCGAAAGCGAATACAGCGCCTTCCTCAACTACAAGGAAATGCGCGACAAGCATGATTACATGAACACCTTCGGCGTGGGCAGCAACGAGGATATCGCGAAGACGCTGGCCATGTTCGGCGGCTTCACCGAGGGCCTGCAGCTGTTCGCCAGCTTTGCGATGCTGATGAACTTCCCGCGCTTCAACAAGATGAAGGGCATGGGCCAGATCGTGTCGTGGAGCGTGCGCGATGAATCGCTGCACTGCGAAGGCATCGTGAAGCTGTTCCACGCCTTCTGCGCAGAAACCGGCGTGCTGACGAGCCGCATCCGCGACGACATTGCCGACGTGTGCCAGCGCACCGTGCGCCTGGAAGATGCGTTCATCGACCTGGCGTTCGAACAGGGCCCTGTATCCGGCATGGCGCCCAAGGATATCAAGCGCTACGTCCGCTACATCGCCGACTGGCGCCTCAAGCAGCTGGGCCTGCAGCCGATCTACATGATCGAGGAGCACCCGCTGCCCTGGCTGGCGCCGCTGCTGAACGGGGTCGAGCACGCCAACTTCTTCGAAGCCCGCGCCACCGAATATTCGAAGGCCGCCACCAAGGGCGACTGGAACGAAGTGTGGAGCGCCTTCGACGCCCGCAAGGCCGCCCGCGCTGCCAGCACCGCCGCGCCGGCCAACAGCGACGACGCACAGGGCGGGCTGCTCGGGGTGGCTGCGGAGTAAGCCTCAGGCCCGGCGCAGCTGGCCGCCCAGTCGCGGCAGCAGCTGCGGCACGCGGGCCGCGTAGGCTTGGTAGCTGTCGGGGAAGGCGTCGCGGAGGACCTGTTCCTCGTGGCCGATCCGGCGATACTGCAGGGCGAACTGCACGGCGCCCAGCAGCACCGCCGGCCACGACCAATGGGCAATCACGATGCCGACGGCGGTGAGCGCTTCGGTGAGATAGAGCGGGTGGCGCACGATGCCATAGGGGCCGCTGGTGACGAGTTCACGCGCGGTCGGCGCAATCGAGAAGGCGCGCCCCAAGTGGAGCAGGGCGTAGATCGAGCCGGCAAGGCCCACGGCCATCAGCGTGATGCCCGCAAGGCGCGCCAGCATCGGTGCTTCGCCGGCCGGCAGCGCCACCAGGCCCATCAGCGCGAAGGTGCCGGCGACAGCGGTGATGCGCGGTTCGATGCCGGCGGGGCCATGGCTGGCCGGCAGGCGGCGGATGGTCATCGCCACCACCAGGGCTAGGAAGGCCAGGGACAGGAGATCCTGCAACAACCGCAGCGACCAGAAGGCATCGCCGCCGCTGCTCGCCATCATGGCCGCAAAGCTGTTCACCTTCGTCATCAGCAGCACCGAGAACAGCGCCAGCATGGTCAACTGGCCGAAACGGTCTTCGAGGGCAGCGCTCATTTGACAGGCTCCAGTGTGTGGGCGCGGGTGAAGGGCGAGACGAGGGCAACGGGATAGAAGGCCGGCACCGGATCGGGGATGCCGTAGCAGGCGGGCGCGTGGCCTGGCCTCAGCAACGTTCCGAACAACTGATCGAGGAACACCAGTTGGGCGCCGAAATTGGCCGGGCGCGCGTCCCGCGCATGGTGCCAGTGATGATAATGCGGGCTGGCGAAGACATGCTCCAACGGACCGAGGCGCAGCCGCACGTTGCTGTGGATGAGGTGCGCCTGCACGAAATAGCTGGCGCCCCAGATCGCGATGGCCTCGACCGAAAAGCCCAGGACCAGCAGCGGCAGCAGCGACGCGAGGTTGGTGGACGCGACATCCAGGGGGTGGGCCCGGTGCGCGGCCAGCCAGTCGAGATCGGCAATGCTGTGGTGGACGGCGTGGATGCGCCACAGGAACGGTACCGTGTGGCACAGGCGGTGCACGGCATAGAAACCGAACTCGGCCACAACCAGCGCCAGCGGCACCTGCAGCCACAGCGGCAGTCCACCGATGGCGTGGGGCACCGCCGCTGGCAGCAGCGCCTTCAAGGGCGCCGGCAGCAGCGAAACGGCACCGGCCATGATGATCATGATCGGAAGCGGATTGACGATAAAATAGACAAGATCATCCAGAAAGCGGCGGCGCAGCACCGGCTGATCGTGGCGCAGCGGGATCAGCCGCTCCAGCGGCAGCAGCACCAGCAGCAGCACCATGAAATGCCAGGGCTCGTAATAGGGCACGCGTACTTTCCGCCATTGAGAACAGGCGCTGATTTATCAGACAGTTCTCGCCAAGTGATTAACGCTCATCCCAGCTTGCGCCCCATCCACACCACGCGCCCGATCACCGAGATGGCCGCCGGGTCGCAATCGGGCCAGGTGGGATAGGCATCATTGTCGGAGCGGATGGTGAGGCGGCGGGTGGCCGGGTTCAGCGACAGGCGCTTGACCAGCAGCGCATCATCGACGCGCAGCACATAAATGCCATCGTGTGAGGGATGGGACTCGTTGGTGTCGATCAGGATCTGGTCGCCGTGGGCCAGCGTGGGCAGCATCGAATCGCCCTCCACCGCCAGCACGGCCAGGCATTCGGCCGGGCTGCCCGACAGGCCGCGCACGAAGCCGGACTGAAAGGCGATGCTGGCCACCGGCACTTCGGACGCGGGCAGGGCGCCCGGCCCGCGGCATCGCCCCGCTGTCCACGGAGGTTCGCGATGCGTCCGCGCTGTGATCAGGTGCAAGCGGCCATCCTGCGCGCCGCTGCCGCCGTTGCGGCGCCCCTGGGCGCCCGCCTGGTGATCGAGGAGCTGCGCAGCCGTGACTGGGCCAGCCTCACGCTCACCGGCGCCCGTCACGAGCTTGACGTGCGCCTCGACGGCCCCG
>NZ_WMHO01000469.1 GCF_010994245.1 Sandarakinorhabdus rubra | reverse complement strand
CCGCCGGACGTGGCAACCGCCAGGCGCTCGCCGGGCGCGACCGCGCGGCCCAGCGCCGCCGCGATCAGTGGGGCCAGATCAGGCTGCACATTTGGCGCGGAGACGCTGGCGGTCGGCATCGGCCTTCTGGGTGCTGGTCAGCTTGGCACCATAGACGCTGTCGAGCTCGCCCAGCACCTGGCAGGCGTCCTTCGGCTTGGTCATGGCATTGAGGCTGCTGGCCAGCGCGATCAACGCATCAGGCGCCGGGCTGGAGCGCGGCGCCGTCTGATAGACTTCCAGAAAGGCCTTCGCGGCCTGCGGATGCTGGCCGCGTTGCGCGAAGCTGCGGCCCAGCCAATAGCGTGCCTGCGCCACCCGCGCCGATTTTGGCCAGTCGGCGATGAAACTGCTCATCGCCGTCTCGGTGGCCGGCCAGTTGCGCGCCGTGACATTGGCAAAGGCCGCAGTCCATGCTGCGGTTTCGGTGGCCGGCTTCGGTGCGGCGGCAGGCGCGGCAGCGGCGGGGGCCGCAGTTGGGGCGGTGGCCGTCGGGGCGGGAGTTGCACCCGCACTGGCCGCAGCGGCGGGTG
>NZ_WMHO01000468.1 GCF_010994245.1 Sandarakinorhabdus rubra | reverse complement strand
GCCAGCGGCGGCGGGCGATGCCGGCCTCGCATAGGCCCAGCGCTGCATCGACCACCAGCGCGAGGCCCGCCGCCGCCACGCAGCCCAACAGCACCTGGCGCCAATCCTGCAACTGCAGACCGGCGAAGATCAGATCCCC
Source organism: Sandarakinorhabdus rubra (assembly GCF_010994245.1). GTDB lineage: Bacteria > Pseudomonadota > Alphaproteobacteria > Sphingomonadales > Sphingomonadaceae > Sandarakinorhabdus > Sandarakinorhabdus rubra. Next base: position 439 of record NZ_WMHO01000468.1, on the reverse strand, counting down.
CAGGCTGGGCTGGCCGACCATGGTGGCCAGCGTGGCAGCCCCGATCGTCCACACCGCCGCGGTGCGCAGCCCGCCCATTACCACCGGGGCGGCCAGCGACAGTTCAACATGGAACAGGCGCTGCGAATGGCTCATGCCGATGGCGCGCGCCGCCTCGCGAACGCCGTCGGGAATGGCAGCCAGCCCGCCGGCGCCGCCGCGCAGCAGCGGCAGCAGCGCATAGAGCGCCAGCGCCAGCAGCGAGGGCAGCAGCCCCAGCGACGGCACCGCCAGCCCTGTCGCTTCCCTCAGCAGCACCAGCAGCGGGAAGAACAGCGCGAGGAGCGCCAGGGCCGGCACCGTCTGCACGACGCTGGCCAGCCCCATCACGCCGCGCCGCAGCCACGGCCGACCCGGCATCAGCAGCACCAGCGGCGCCGCCACCAGCAGCGCCCGCAGC
>NZ_WMHO01000467.1 GCF_010994245.1 Sandarakinorhabdus rubra | reverse complement strand
GTGAGGGCGGCGGCGCGGGCGATGGCGGCGCCGATGCTGGGGGCCAACGCCAGCAGCCGGTCATACAGCCCGATCAGCGGCACCGACAGGTCAGCGCCGGTGAGGCGCTGCTGGTTGTGCAGGGACTGGATGGCAGCTTCCAGCTGGAAGCGACCGGGATGGCCCTGGCCGGCGGCGTGGCGCAGCGCGGCTTCGCCTTCGCGCACCAGGTCACGGTCCCACTGCCGGACGTCCTGCCGGTCGAGCGGCACATAGGCGCCGGTTGCATCGCGTCGGGCCGGCCGCCGCGCCTCGCAGAGCAGGATGAGAGCGAGCAGGCCGGCGTTCTCGGGATCATCCGGGGCAAGCGAGGTCACAAGCCGCGCGAGAAACACGGCTTCAGTGGCCAGATCGGACAGGCGGTCGCCCTCCAGCTGATCCCAGCCGGCACCATAGGCGGCATAGATTGCAGTGCGGATGGCGGCGAGCCGGGCCGGGCGCACGTCGGCCGGCGGCACGGTGAAGGCGATGCCGGCGTCGCGGATGCGCGCCTTGGCCCTAACAAGCGCCTGGCCCATGGCCGCCGGCGAGACGAGGAA
>NZ_WMHO01000466.1 GCF_010994245.1 Sandarakinorhabdus rubra | reverse complement strand
CGGGAACCAGCGCCGCTGGCGTGATCCCGGCGGCCGTGCAGTCCGCCAGCCAGCTGGTCATGGCGCTACGGGCCACCACGGCAACAGGGCGCGGCCCGCTCCCGGCGGCCACCACCACGTGCGGATCGGCCTCCCCCAGCCGGTCGCCCAGCATCAGACGGGCAGCAGCAGCGGCCTGCAGCGGCGCCAGCGCCGGCAGATCGAGCCAGTGCAGCGTCACCGCCTCACCCGGCACGGCGATCACAACCGGCTCGTCAGCGGCCGGCCAGCCGTTGCCGCTGGCCACCACCACGCCATCGGCAAGGCGCTGCCAAGAGGGGCTGGGGGCCAGGCGCAGCAGGATCATTCCGCCCCTCCCCAGCGGCGCAGCAGCAGCCGTGCCGGCCGCTCGCCCGCACCGGCGGCGATCAGCCCGGTCTCGACGAAGGGCAGGCTGTTGCCGCCTACCGCGATGCGGAAGGTGATGAAGCGGTCTGTCAGGTCGGGCTGGCGCAGCACGTCGGCCGCCATGGTGCGCCCGGCGAGCAGCGGCTGGCCCCAGAAATCGGTGACCGACGCCCAGCCGCCGGCCGGGCGGGCGCTGA
>NZ_WMHO01000465.1 GCF_010994245.1 Sandarakinorhabdus rubra | reverse complement strand
CGCCGCCATCGTTCCCGGTGCCGCCGCTGCCGCCCAGTGTCACCTGCGCCAGTGCCCCCAGCGGGCCGCCGGCCGACAGGCCGAGGCCGGCCGAGCCGCCACCGCCGCCAATCGACTGCAGGATGACCGCCGGCGCGATGGCGCCCAGCGTGGTGATGCGGCCGGCCTGCACCGCCGTGGCGCTGCCGCCGGCCGAGTTGGTGACATCGCTGCCACCCACCGTGACCAGGATGGCATTGGGCACGGCATTGGCCGACACGTCGAGCAGCACGCTGGCACGGCCACCGCCGCCGCCGACCGACTGGACGATCTGGCCAGCCGTCGCAGTGCCATCGGTGAGCACTTCGCCGGTGAGGTTCAGGCTGGCAGCGCCGCCGCCATTGTTGTCGCCGCCGCTGGCGCCGAGCGTCAGCACGACATTCTGGTCAATGACCTCAGGCGGGACGACATTGAGCGGCGTCACCGCAGTGCGGGCCAGCGCGATCGGGCCGGATGCGCCCAGCGCGATGGCGCCATCCGGTGCCTGCGTGACCGCGCCGGGCGTGCCGGCCGACGGCACGAAGCCGAGGTTGAGATAGGCAGTGCC
>NZ_WMHO01000464.1 GCF_010994245.1 Sandarakinorhabdus rubra | reverse complement strand
CGCCGCAAGTTCCGGGGCGACATCGGCGGCGCCGGGCGCCAGGCCGCGCCCGGGATGCACGCTCACCGGGCAGCCGAACGCCTCGCCGAAGACCGCTTCCAGCGCCAGCAGCAGCGGCATGAACGGCGTGTCGTCGCCATCGTCGGGCGGTGCTTCGGCGCTGCGTGGGCGCCAGTGGCTGATCACTGCCGCACCGGGCGGCGGCTCGGAGCGGATCCTGAGTTCGCTCATTGCACCACCAGCGAGGTGAGGAACACCTCCTCCACCGTGCCCGGCTCGCCCTTGCCCTTCAGGACCCGGTTGATCACCTCCTTCAGCCGCTCGCGCAGCGCGTCCTTGGCGGCGGCGCTGGCGACATCAGGCTCACGCGCCTCGCCGAGTGCGGCCAGCACCGCCGAGATGATGGCCGGGCGATGCTTCTCGATGGCTGCCACCGCCTCGGTACCGCCGAAGGTGGAGAGCGACAGCTTGACCTGCAGATAGCGGCCACTGTCAGCGAGGTTGCTGGTGAAGCTGTTGTCGAGCTCGACATATTCCAGCGGGCCGGCCGGCGGCGGCGCGGCGGCCACCGGGGCATGGCTGGCGCCGCCGCC
>NZ_WMHO01000463.1 GCF_010994245.1 Sandarakinorhabdus rubra | reverse complement strand
TGGCCGCCGCCGGGCAATGCCTCGCCTTCGAGCCGCCAGCGTCCCTTTGGGGTGCTGGTGGCGGCACCCTAGGAGGCGCCATCGCCAGTGGCCTGTCGGGGCCGCGCCGGGCCTTTGCCGGGGCGGCACGCGATCATGTGCTGGAGGTGCGCGGCGTCACCGGGCGTGGCGAGATCTTCCGCGCCGGCGGCAAGGTGCTGAAGAACGTGACGGGCTTTGATCTGCCGCGCCTGCTCACTGGCTCGCGCGGGCGGCTGGCGGTGCTGACCGAGCTCACGGTGAAGGTGCTGCCGCTGCCGCGCGATCAGGCGACGCTGAGGCTGCCGGCCGCCACAGCGGCCGAAGCGGTGCGGATCATGGCCGAGGCGCTGGGGCGGGACGGCGGCATCACCGGCGCAGCCTGGGCCAATGACCATGTGCACCTCAGGATCGAGGCGGGTGCGGCGCTGCCCGCCCTGCTGGCCGATGTGCAGGCGCGGCTGCCGGGAGGCTCGGTGATCAAAGGTGACGCCAGCCGCGCGGCCTGGGCCGGCATCGCCAGCCCTGAAGCCCGGCCAGGTGACGTCGTCTGGCGCTGCCCGCTGCCGGCCACGCGC
>NZ_WMHO01000462.1 GCF_010994245.1 Sandarakinorhabdus rubra | reverse complement strand
CCGGACGGGGTGGCGATCCCCGGCCTGGCGCCGGCTGCCAAGCAGATGGGCATCCACGCCGCGCGCGCCATCCTGGCCCGTCGCAAGGGCCGGGCAGCGCCGGTCTTCCGCTATCGCCATGCCGGCAGCATGGCCACCATCGGCCGGTCGCGGGCGGTGGCGGATCTGGGCTGGCTGCAATTGTCGGGCCATCCGGCGTGGCTGCTGTGGTGCACGGTGCATCTGTGGTTCCTCGCCGGCTTCCGCAACCGGCTGGTGGTGGGGGCGAACTGGCTGTGGCGCTATCTCACCTTCGAATCGGCGGCACGGCTGATCACCCAGCAGAACAACGGCCACGGGGACATGACATGATGCTGATGCTGGCCTGCCTGATCGCGGCGGCCGTGGTCGGCTTTGCCGCCCACCAGGGCGGCACCTGCGGCGTGGTCGCGGTGCGGCGCTGGCTCGATCACCGCGATGCCCGGCTGCTGGTCGGCTTCGGCGCGGCCACCGGGGCGGCCACGCTGGTTTGCCTGCCGCTGGCCTGGCTGCTGGGGCGCGGCGCGGCGCTGCCCGGCAGTGTCGCGCTGGGCCCACCGCTGGTGCTGGGCGCGGTG
>NZ_WMHO01000461.1 GCF_010994245.1 Sandarakinorhabdus rubra | reverse complement strand
GCTGGTGAACACCGCGCCGGGCAGGCTGGCGGCCAGATCGGCGACGGCGATCAGCCCGGCCATGGCGCTGCCGGCGAGCGGCCATAGCAGCCCGGTGCCCAGCGCCTCGCCCAACAGGCCGAGCGCCAGCGATGGCATGACGACAAAGCTGCTGAACGGGATGGCGACCAGGTTGGCGATGACGCCATAGAGGCCGCTGCGACCGAAGTGGAAGAGACCAATGCCGGCCAGCGCGAATTCGGCGACAAGGCCCGTGGCCAGCAGGGCCGCGCCGCGGCGGCCGAGCCAGGCCCACCACGGCTCGCCTTCATCAACCGCAGCCAACCAGCGGCCCAGCCGGCTTTCATAGAGGGCGACGATCCCGATCACGGCGGCAAAGCTCATCTGGAAACTGGCGCCCAGCAGCGCCTCGGGCCGCACCAGCAGGATGGCTGTGGCGGCCGCCGCCAGCAGGCGCAGCGACAGGGCCTGCCGGCCAAGCATCATGCCGATCACCACGATCACGGCGGCAATCACCGCGCGCACCGTGGGCACCTGCGCGCCGGCCAGCAGCGTGTAGCCAAGCCCGGCCAGCGCGCCCAGCGCCAGCGCGATGGTGGGC
>NZ_WMHO01000460.1 GCF_010994245.1 Sandarakinorhabdus rubra | reverse complement strand
GTGCTGGGGCCATCCACCGGCGCGGCGCTGGGCGCGGTGCTGGCCGGCTATCACCTCGGCGCCGGGGTGATCGGCATGGCGGTGGGCGGCGTTGGCGGCGCGCTGGCGGCGCTGGCGCTGCTGATCGCACTGGCCGGTTCCGGAGCTGGCAGCACCCGGCTGGTGTTGGCCGGCGTGGCGGTGGCAACATTGCTGGGGGTAGCGATCAACCTGGCGCTCAGCCTCGCGCCTTCGCCCTTTGCCCTCTACGACCTGATGACCTGGCTTATGGGCAGCCTCAATGACCGCACGCTGCCGCAGTTGCTGCTGGCCGCGCCGCTGATCCTTGCCGGCCTTGTCATCCTCGTCCGTGCTGCCCCGGCCCTCGACGCACTGGCGTTGGGCGAAGAGGTCGCGCAATCGATGGGCGTAGGCATCCGCCCGCTCAATCGCCGCATCATCGCCGCGGTGGCGCTGACCACCGGAGCCGGCGTGGCGGTGGCGGGCAGCATCGGCTTCATTGGCCTGGTCGTGCCGCACCTCGTCCGCCCGTTCACCGGGCACCGGCCGGGCGCTGCCATCCTGCCAGCGGCGCTGGCCGGCGCGGCGCTGCTCACGGCGGC
>NZ_WMHO01000046.1 GCF_010994245.1 Sandarakinorhabdus rubra | reverse complement strand
CCCCCTGCGGGCCCGGCGGGCGCTGCCCGCCACCCGGCGTCAACCCGAACGGGTTGCGCGACAGGGCGCGGATTTCCGGAGGCAACGGCTGGCCGGTGCGGCGGGCCTCAGCGGCGCGGGCGCGCAGATCGGCTACCCGCTTTTCTGCTGCCGACCGCTCGGCGGCCGTGGGCTTGAGCGCCTGGGTCAGGGTGAAACCCCAGCGCAGTTCCGTGCGCTGTGAATAGTCGAAGTTCAGCGGCCGGTTGTCGATCTGCAGCAGGCGGCCCGCATCATCGCGCAGGAACCGCTCCGGAAAGGCGGCTTCCAGTTCGGCGGTGGCGGTCGGGAAGCCGGCGATCGGGTCCTCGATGCGGGTGTCGACGAAATTGGCGTTGAACACCAGGTCGGTCGCCTCGATCGGCTTGATGTTGAGGCCCAGCTTCCACACCCGGCGCGTGTCGTTGGCGAGGTTGGGGTTGCCGCCATCCAGGCGCGTGATGTCCACCGTCTCGCCGCGGATGAAATCGAACACGCGCACGTTGGGCGTGATGATGGCCGGGTCGCCGAGCTGGCCCACCGAGGGTGGCCCCTGTTCGCGGGTGAAGCTCGCAATCACGCTCCAGCCGCTGGTGGGCTCCCAGTTGGCGCCGGCGCCCCAGGTGATCAGCGTGCCGAAATCCGACAGCGTGTCCGCTGCGATGTTGGCGTTCAGCGTCAGCCGGCCCAGAAACGACAGCACATTGTCGCGCGCATTGGCGATCGGCAGATCGATGTTGGCCTGGAAATTGCCTTGGGTTCGGGCCAGATCAGCACTGGTGGCAAGGCCGGCGCGCAGCGAGCGCGTGTCGAGCGACAGGTGCTGCACCTGCGCCTTCAGGGCTAGGCCCACGGCGCCGGCCGGCAGCTTCAGCGGACTGCCGTTCAACAGCAGGTCGAGGCTGGCATTGTCGCTGTTGCTGCTGGCGGTGTCGGTCAGGCGGTCCCCGGCAAAGACCGCATCGCCATAGGGCGAGGTGGTGGGGCTGCCCGAGAGGATCTGCGCCTGCACGCCCGTCAGGTCAAAGCCGCGATCGATGCGGGTGCGGCTTTCGGCATGGGTCCAGTTGCCGGTGAGGTTCCAGCGCCAGCCGCCGAAATTGCCATCCAGCACCGTGCCCAGCCGGCTCGACCAGCTGTCGGCCTCGCGGGTGAGCGGATCGGGGGCATATCGGCTCACCACCACGTCGGCGCCGAACGGCGAGAAGAGATTGCCGGCCGGCAGCGTCAGGTTAGCGGCGGGCAGGCCCTGCAGGCTGCGGCTGTCGCTGCGCTCGATGCCGCCGGTGATGGTGGCGGCAAGCTGGCCCAGCGAGCCGGCCAGCGTGCCGTTGAGGCTGGCCGTGCGCGTGTCGGGCAGCAGGCTGCGGAACGGGCGGATATCGGTTTCGTTGACCGGCGCGGCGGCGAACTGCGCCAGCGTGGGGTTGCTGATGCCGGCGGGCACGCCCAGAGTGGTGACGTCGGGCAGCGCCGTGTCGATCTCGCTGCCGGGCAGAAGCGCGCTGATGTTGCCGCCGATGGCCAGCGGGCGGCTCTGTGGCGGTGTGGTGATGCGGCGTTCGTTCTCGGTCACCAGCGTGTCGATGCGCACTTCGGCCTCGATGGAAGTGCGGGTGCCGCCGTTCAGCTTGAACAGATTGGCCTCCACCTCGGTGGAGAAGCGGCCGCCGTCAGTCGGCCCGCCCACATCCAGTTCGCCGGTCACGGCCGCAAAGCGCGGGCGCAGCACGAAGTTGATCACCCGCTGATCGGCGCGGAAGCCATATTTGAGGCTGAGCTCCTCGGGCAGCACCTCGACGCGGGCGATGGCTTCGGGCGGGACCTTGCGGATCTCGGCAAATCCCGACACGCGCTTGCCGTTCAGCAGCACCGCCGGCGCACCGCCACCGCGACCGCGCCCAGACCGCGTTTGCGGCGCCAGTTCCACCAGCAGATCGGCGATCGAGCCGGCACCGATGGCGCGCAGTTCCTGCCCGCCCAGCACCAGTTCCGGCTTGATGTCGCCCACCACCTGGCCCGGCAGGCGGGTGGTGGTGACGGTGACCTCTTCCTCCTCGACCTCGGCAATCTGGGCTGTCTGCACCTGAGCCGGGGTGGTCTGGGCGGCAAGCGGCTGGGCAGCAGTGCCGAGAAGGAGCAGCATCGTCGGGGCGGGGCGCAGCAAGCGAGGTTCCTTCGGGCAAAGCGGCGGCGGACCCCTAACCGCATTGCAGCGTTGCGGAAATCCGGTGCGGCAATGACTACGGCCCAGGGAGGCATTCCCCCCGCAGCTGGCGGCTAGACGAGGATCAGGCCATGCCCCGCGGTCTTCTTCACCACGATGTCGGCCACCGCTTTCGCCCGCGCGATATGCTCCAGCCAGTTGGGCCGGTTGATGCCGTTCCACACGCTTATGGCAAAATCGCGCGCCTCCGCCTCGCTCATGTGGCGGAAGCGGGCATAGAAGCTGGTGGGATCATCGGCGGCCGCCTGCCAGAGCCCCATGAAACGGGCGAGGAACCAGCCCAGCACATCAGCCTCGTCGGCATCGATATAGAGGAGGAGGTCGAGCGGCGGGCGGCGGCCTGTCGAGTCGGGGGCAAGGCCCAGGCCCTCCACCAGCACGATATCGGCGGCAGCGATGGTGCGCGCGGCGGCCGGATCGACATCATAGATGCTGTGGGAATAGGCCGGCACCGTCACCGGGCCGGATTTGAGGCCGGCCAGCGCCGCCGCCATCGCGGGCGCATCGAAGCTTTCCGGAAAGCCCTTGCGCAGCATCAGGCCTTCGGCTTCCAGCACGGCATTGGGTTTCAGGAATCCATCGGTGGAGACGATCTCCACAATCGGCGGCAGCGCCTCGGCAAGTTGCCGGGCCAGCGTCGTCTTGCCGACCGCCACCGCGCCGGTGATGCCGGCCACCAGCGTTTCGCCGGGCCGGCGCCGGGCGGCAATGCGCGCCGCCAGATCGGCTGGCGCGATAGGGGTCACACCAGCCGGCTTTGGGCCATGGCGGCGGCAATGAAGCCGGCGAACAGCGGATGCGGATCGAACGGCTTGGATTTCAGCTCCGGATGGAACTGCACGCCGATGAACCAGGGATGGTCCGGCCGCTCCACCACTTCGGGCAGCAGGCCGTCGGGCGACATGCCGGAAAAGATCAGGCCCTCATGCTCCAGCCGGTCGCGATAGGCGACGTTGACCTCGTAACGGTGGCGGTGGCGTTCCTGAATGCTGGTGTCGCCATAAAGGCTGGCCACCATGCTGTTGTGGGCCAGCGCCGCCGGATAGGCGCCCAGCCGCATGGTGCCGCCCAAATCGCCGCCGGCCTCGCGGCGCTGGCGGCCTTCCGGGCTCATCCATTCGGTGATCAGGCCCACCACCGGCTCATGGGTGGGGCCGAATTCGGTGGTGGAGGCGTCGGTGATGCCGGCCTGGTTGCGCGCCGCCTCGATGCAGGCCATCTGCATGCCAAGGCAGATGCCGAAGAAGGGCACGCGCCGCTCGCGGGCAAAGCGCACCGAGGCGATCTTGCCTTCACTGCCGCGCTCGCCAAAGCCGCCGGGCACCAATATGCCGTGCATCGGCTCCAGCCGGGCCGCGACATCGGCGCCTTCGAATTCCTCGGCGTCCAGCCACTTGATGTTGACCTTGACGCGGTTGGCCAGTCCGCCGTGCACCAGCGCCTCGGTGAGCGATTTGTAGGCGTCCTTCATGCCGGTGTATTTGCCGACGACGCCGATCGTCACCTCGCCTTCGGGATTGTTGATGCGGTCTGCGATGTCCTGCCAGCGGCTGAGCTCGGGCAACGGCGCATCGGTGATGCCGAAGGCGTGCAGCACCTCATCGTCCAGCCCCTCGCCATGATATTGCAGCGGCACTTCGTAGATGGATTCGGCGTCCAGCGCGGCGATCACCGCTTCCTTGCGCACGTTGCAGAACAGCGCGATCTTCGCGCGGTCGCTTTCGGGCAGCGGATGTTCGGACCGGCAGACCAGCACATCGGGCTGGATGCCGATGCCCCTTAGCTCAGCGACGCTATGCTGGGTCGGCTTGGTCTTCAGCTCGCCGGCCGCCGCGATATAGGGCACCAAAGTCACGTGGATATAGCAGCAGTTGGCGCGGCCGACATCGGCGGCCATCTGGCGGATCGCCTCCATGAAGGGCAGGCTCTCGATGTCGCCCACCGTGCCACCGATCTCGCACAGCACGAAATCGAGGCCTTCGGTGTCGGCGCGGGCGAAGGCCTTGATGGCGTCCGTCACGTGCGGGATCACCTGCACGGTGGCGCCCAGATACTCGCCGCGGCGCTCGCGGGCGATGATGTCGGAATAGATGCGGCCGGAGGTGATGTTGTCGGTCTTCTTCGCGGCCACGCCGGTGAAGCGTTCATAGTGGCCCAGATCAAGGTCGGTCTCGGCGCCGTCGTCCGTGACGAACACCTCGCCGTGCTGGTAGGGGCTCATGGTGCCGGGATCGACGTTCAGATAGGGATCGAACTTGCGGATGCGCACCTTGTAGCCGCGCGCCTGGAGCAGCGCTGCCAGAGAGGCGCCCATGAGGCCTTTGCCGAGCGAGGAGACCACGCCGCCGGTGATGAAGATATACCGCGTCATGGGAGAAAAGCCCTACGCCAACTCGGGCCGCCAGCGCCAGCCCCCGCGAACGGTCGAGCCGCAATTGCCTGTGGATGAGGAGGCTCAATCCGTTTCGATCAGGCTCTGGCGGTGCGGCATGGCCAGCGCCGCCAGCAGGGCCACCGCTGCCATGATGGCGACATACCAGAAGAAGCCACGCTCGAACCCGGCGTTCTTGAAGGCCAGTGCCACATATTCGGCCGAGCCGCCGAAGATGGCGACGCCCAGTGCATAGGGCAGGCCAACGCCCAGCGCGCGCACCCCGGCCGGGAACATCTCGGCCTTCACCACGCCGGAAATCGCCGTGTAGCAGGACAATATGGCCAGGCAGCCGACCAGCAGCGCGATCGCTCCGGGCCCCGGCTGGGCGCGGCCCAGCGCATCCAATGCCGGCACCGTGGCCAGCGCCGACATGACGCCAAACGAGATCAGGAGCGTGCGCCGCCCGACAAGATCGGACAGCGCGCCGAACAGCGGCTGCATCGCCATGTAGAGCAGCAACGCGATGGCCGAAGCAGAGGTCGCCTCCTCCTTCGACCAGCCGGCGGAGAGCACCAGATATTTCTGCATGTAGGTGGTGAAGGTGTAGAACCACAGGCTGCCACCGGCGGTGAGCGCCAGCACGATCAGCAGCTGGCGGGGGTGGGCCATCAGGCGCTTCATCAGGCTGCCGTCTTGCGTGTTGGCGCGCGCCTTCTCGAACGCCTCGGTCTCGACCAGGCCGGAGCGCAGCCAGAACACCAGCACCGCGCACAGGGCGCCGACCACGAAGGGGATGCGCCAGCCCCAGTCCTTCAGCGTGCCCTCGTCCATCACCGCCTGCAGCAGCACCAGCAGCGCCAGCGCGATCAGCTGCCCGCCGACCAGCGTCACATATTGGAAGCTGGCAAGGAACCCGCGCCATTTCGCCTGCGCCACCTCGCTCATGAAGGTGGCGGACGCGCCATATTCGCCGCCCACCGACAGGCCCTGCACCAGCCGGGCCAGCAGCAAGATGGCCGGCGCCACCAGCCCGACCTCGTCATAGGTGGGGGCCACCGCGATCATCAGCGAGCCGAAGCACATCATGGCCACCGACAGGGTGAGCGCCGACTTGCGGCCACGGCGATCGGCCCACACGCCCAGCAGCCAGCTGCCGATGGGGCGCATCAGGAAGCCCACGGCAAAGATGGCGGCGGTGTTCAGGAAGGCGGCAAGGTCATCGCCGGGCGGGAAGAAGCGCGGACCGAAATAGAGCGCGAACGCCGAATAGGCGTACCAATCATACCATTCGACGAGATTGCCGGCGGCGCCGCCGAAAATCTGGCGGGCCTGGCTTGGCGACTTGTCCCCCGACAAGCGCCGTTACTGCGCCAGCGGCACGCCGCCGGGCAGCGACGGGGCAGCGGGCGCCGGCGCCGCCGGGCCAGCGGGCTGGGCCACCGCGTTGGCATCGATCACGCGCGCCTTGTTGGTGCCAGCGGCCAGCACGGCCAGCAGGATCGACATGCCGATGAACAGCGTGGCCAGGATGGTGGTGGAACGGGTGAGCAGGTTGGCCGCGCCGCGTGCCGTCATCAGGCCGCCGCCACCGCCGCCGCCGATGCCGAGCGCCCCGCCTTCGGAGCGTTGCAGCAGGATCACGGCGACCAGCGCCAGCGTGATCAGGCCATGGAGGACAAGCAGGAAGGTGATCACCGGAGACGGGCTTTCGGTTGGCAGGAAAGAATTAGCCTGCCCTTACAGAGGAACGGGGGGCGGTGCAATCAGGGTGCGGCAGCGGCAATGGCCAGGAGGCTCTGCGCCGTCAGGCTGGCGCCGCCGACCAGCACGCCGCCCACCTCTTCCACTCGCAGCAGGTCAGCCGCGTTGGCCGGTGTCACCGATCCGCCATAGAGGAGACGCACGCCGTGCCCCGCCCCGCCATAGCGGGCGGCCAGCCGCTGCCGGATGAAGGCGTGGGCCGCCGCCACGTCGGCCAGCGTGGGCGTCAGGCCGGTGCCGATCGCCCACACCGGCTCATATGCGATGATAAGCGCGTCGGCATTGTCGGGCAACGAGCCGTCGAGCTGGGCGGCCAGCACGGCCTCGGTGTCGCCGGCGTCGCGTTGGGCACGCGTCTCGCCGATGCACAGGATCACCTGCAGCCCCGCGGCCTGCCCGGCCATGGCCTTGGCGCGCACATCCTCATCACGCTCGCCATTGTCGCGCCGCCGCTCGCTGTGGCCGACGATGACGAAGCCGGCGCCCAGATCGGCCAGCATCGCGGCCGACACGCAGCCGGTGTGGGCGCCGTGGGTGGCCGCGTGGCAGTCCTGCCCGCCGATGGTGAGGGCGCCGGCCGAAACGATCACCGCCCGGTCGATCAGCGTGAAGGGCGGCGCGATCCACAGACTGCCAGCACCTGCGCCGGCCATTGCGGCGATCTCGGCGATGTCCTCGCCCAGGCCGTTCATCTTCCAGTTGCCGACAATGAGTGCGGGCATACAGTGTCCTTCGTGGCTGTGGCCGCGCTTGTGGCAAGCGATGCGCCTCGTTACAAGCGGCGCGATTGCGCAACCCGCCGGACCCTCGATGATCAGTTTCATTCGCCGCTATCTCACCAGCTGGCCTGCCATTGCCCTGTTCGGCCTGATCCTGGTGGCCTTTGCCGTCACCGGGGTGAGCGATCCGTTCGGCGGCAGCGCGCCCGCTGGATCGGTGGCGCAGGTGGGCGAGCGCACCATCACCGAACCTGACCTGCTGCAGGCCATCGACCGCACGGTGCGCGAGGCACGCGCCCGCGACCCCGCCATGACCCAGGCCGAAGCCGCGCGGCAGGGCGTGGTGGAATTGATGGCCACTCAGCTGATCGGCCAGGCGGCAATGGAGGAAATGGGCACCGCAGCCGGGATGGGCGTCTCGGACGCGGCGCTGGACCGGGTCATTGCCGCCATCCCCGCCTTCCAGAGCGGCGGCAAGTTCGATCAGGCCACCTATGACCGCTTGCTGAAGCAGCAGGGCCTCACCGACCGGCGGCTGCGCCAGTCGCTGCGTGGCGACCTGGTACGCGAACAGCTGATCAAGCCGATCACCGGCGCGCTGCTGGTGCCCGACAGCGTGGCCGAGCTCTATGCCCGGCTGCTGGTGGACAGCCACCAGGGCGCGGTGGCGCTGGTGCCGGCGCCGGTGACCGGCCCGGCCACCGAAGCGGAAGCCGCCGCGTGGTACAAGGCCAACAGCCAGCGCTTCACCATTCCCGAACGGCGCGGCTTCCGCTTTGCCACGCTCGACCGCGACGCCCTGTCCGCCAGCGTGACCGTGCCGGAAAAGGCCATCGCCGATACCTTCGCCAAGGACCCGGCCAAATATGGCGCCGCACCCACCCGCGTGTTGGAACAGGTGGTGCTGCCCGACGAAGCCAAGGCGAAGGCGCTGGCGGCAGCAGCGGCGAAAGACGGCTTTGCCGCTGCCGCCAGGGCCATTGCCGGCTTCGAAGCGGCTGACATCGCGCTCGGCAGCCAGAGCGAGCCGGCCTTTGCCAAGGCGACCAGCCCCGAGGTTGCCAAGGCCGCATTCGCGCTGCCAGCCGGCGGCATCAGCGCGCCGATCAAGTCGCAATTCGGCTGGCACGTGGTGCGCGCCGTCAGCGTCGGCAGCGCCGGCAAGACATTGGCCCAGGTGCGCGGCGCCATCGAAGCCGAACTGAAGGACCGCGCCGTCGATGATGCGCTGGCCGATCAGGTCGCCCGCATCGAGGACGGTGTCGAGGCCGGCAAGAGCTTTGCCGATCTTTCGGCCGAGCTGAAGCTGGCGATTGCCACGCAGGCCCCGGTGACCGAACAGGGCCGCGCCGTCCCCGGCCCGCAGGGGGCCGCGCCGCCGCTGACCGGCGACCGCGCCCTGCTGGCAGCGCGCGCCTTCAAGCATGAACCCGCTGATGGCCCGGTGGTGGAAGACCTTGGCAACGGCCGTCTGGTGGTCATTGAAACGACCAGCGTGCTGCCCGCCGCGCCGCCGCCGTTGAAGGACGTGCTGCCGCTGGCCATGGCCGGCGCCGCACAGGACAAGGCGATGAAAGCCGCGCGCGCCAAGGCCGATGCCGTGCTGGCAGCAGTGAAGAAGGGCACGGTGTTTGCGAAAGCCGTTGCCGACGCCGGCCTCGCCCCGCCGCGCCCGATCAACGGCAGGCGGCTCGACATCATTGGCCAGAGCCAGGTGCCCGCCATGGCGCGGGCGTTCCTCGATGCGCCGGCGGGTGCCACGCAGGCGCTGGCCGGGCCCGGCGGCTGGGTGCTGGTGCATGTCGATCGCATCGTGCCCGGTGATCCGGCCAGCCAGCCCGGCCTGATCGAGGCCAGCCGCCGCGAGGTGGGCAGCAGCCTGCCTGGAGAGATGGCCGAAGGCCTGGCCAAGGCCAGCATGGCGACCGTGGGTGTTGACCGCAACGCCGCGACGATCAGGACCGTGCGCCAGCGCCTGTCCGGCGACGGCGCCCAGTAAGCCAATGGCGACCCCCATCAGCCCGGACCGCGCCAGCGCGGTGGCCGCCCTTTCGGCAGGGCAGGCCCAGCTGGTGTGGGCAAAGGTGGTGGCCGATACCGAAACGCCGGTGTCGGCCATGCTGAAGCTGGGCAGCGAAGGCTCCGGCGGCTTCCTGCTCGAATCGGTGGAAGGCGGCCAGGTGCGCGGGCGCTACTCGCTGCTCGGCCTTGATCCTGATCTGGTGTGGGAAGCCCGCGGCAACGAAAGCCGCATCAACCGCCGCTGGCAGCAGGACCGCAGCGCCTTCGAAACCGTGCCCGGCGACACGCTGGCTGCCCTGCGCGCGCTGGTTGCCGAGGCGCGGGCCGAGGTTCCCCCCGGCCTGCCGCCGGCGCTGGCCTGCCTGGTGGGCTACATGGGCTATGAAACGGTGCGGCTGGTGGAGCCCAGCGTGCCCGATGCCGGCCCCTCCCCACTGGACGTGCCCGACATGGTGTTCGTGCGCCCCACCCTGCTGCTGGTATTCGACCGGCTGAAGGACGAGCTGTTCATCGTCGCCCCGATCTTTTCGGCCTGCAGCCCGGATGCCGCCTACAGCGCCGCTTGCGAACGCATCGAGGAAGCCGCGCGCCGGCTGGGTCAGGCGCTGCCGCCGGGCGTTGCTGCCAGCCCCGACACCCTGCCCGATGGCGAGGTGCGCCACCACATGCCGCGCGAGCGCTTCGCCGCCATGGTGGACCGGGCCCGCGAGTATATCCTGGCCGGCGACATCTTCCAGGTCGTGCTGTCGCAACGCTTCAGCGTCGATTTCCCGCTGCCGGCCATCGCGCTTTACCGGGCGCTGCGGCGCATCAACCCCTCGCCCTTCCTCTATTTCCTCGATTTGCCGGGCTTCGCATTGGTCGGCTCCTCGCCGGAGATCCTGGTGCGGGTGCGTGATGGCAATGTGACGATCCGGCCGATCGCCGGCACCCGCCCCCGCGGCCGCGACGCGGCCGAGGATGCCGCCAACCGCGACAGCCTGCTGGCTGACCCCAAGGAATTGTCCGAGCATCTGATGCTGCTCGATCTCGGCCGGCACGACACGGCGCGTGTGTCGGTGCCCGGCACGGTCAAGGTGACGGACAAGTTCTTCGTCGAATTCTACAGCCATGTCATGCACATCGTCTCCAACGTGCAGGGCCGGTTGGCCGATGGCGTGGATGCCGTGGCGGCCATGCTGGCCGGCTTCCCGGCCGGCACCGTATCGGGTGCGCCCAAGGTCAGGGCCATGCAGATCATCGCCGAACTGGAAGGCGCCGGGCGCGGGCCCTATGCCGGCGGCGTCGGCTATTTCGCGCCGGATGGCAGCATGGACAGCTGCATCGTGCTGCGCACAGCACTGGTGAAGGACGGCGTCATGCATGTGCAGGCCGGCGCCGGCATCGTTGCCGACAGTGTCGCCGATTACGAGCAGCGCGAATGCGAGGCCAAGGCCGGAGCCCTCATCACCGCAGCCCGCGAAGCGATCGCGGTCGCCGGCGAGGCGCAGTACGGGCAGTAGGAGAAGCCGGGATGGCGACCGCGATGTGGAACGGCCAGGTGATCGCCAGCAGCGACGATACGGTGATCGTCGAAGGCAATCATTATTTCCCCGCCGATGCAGTGGATCCGGCGCTGCTGAAGCCCAGCGCCACCACCAGCGTGTGCGGCTGGAAGGGCCTCGCCAACTATTACACATTGGTGGTGGGCGGCGCCGAGAATCCGGACGCCGTCTGGTATTATGCCGATCCCAAGCCGGCGGCCGCCGAGATCAAGGGCCGGCTGGCGTTCTGGAAGGGAGTCGTTGTCACTGGCTGACCGATGCCGGATGACGCCGCCGCCCCGAACCGCTAAGGCCCGCGCCATGACCATCCTCGTCATCGACAATTATGACAGCTTCACCTTCAACCTCGTCCATTACCTGGCCGAGCTGGGGGCAGAGACGATCGTGGTACGCAACGACGCGCTCACCACGCAGGACGCGATGGGCATGCAGCCCGAGGCCATCCTGCTTTCCCCGGGCCCCTGCACACCGAACGAAGCCGGCATCTGCCTCGCCCTGATTGCCGCCGCTGCCGAAACCAGGACGCCGCTGTTCGGCGTCTGCCTCGGCCACCAGGCGCTGGGCCAGGCCTTTGGTGGCATTGTCGAGCGAGCGCCGCAGGTGATGCACGGCAAGGTGAGCGCCATCACCCACGATGGCACGGGCGTCTTTGCCGGCATCCCCTCCCCGTTCGAAGCGACGCGCTATCACAGCCTGGTGGTGCGCGAGGCCGGGCTGCCGGCCGATCTGGTGGTCAACGCCCACAGCCCCGATGGCCTGATCATGGGCATGCACCACCGCGAGCTGCCGCTGCACGGCGTGCAGTTCCATCCGGAAAGCATCGCCACCCAGCATGGCCACCGGCTGCTGGGCAACTTCATGGCGCTGGCCGGCCTGAAGCCCAAGCTGCCCGTCGCCGCATGAGCCTGCTGCCGGATCCCGCGCGCCCGCTTGACGACAGCGCGGCGGCCGAGGCCTTTGCCGCCATCTTCGACGGCAAGGTGGCCGATGAGGCGCTGGCCGGCTTCCTCGTCACCTTGGCCGACCGCGGTGAGACGGTGACAGAGGTGGTGGCCGCCGCCCGGGCGCTCAGGGCGCGCGCCATCCGCCCGTTCGTGGCGGTCGATGCGCTGGATGTCTGCGGCACCGGCGGTGATGGCATGCACAGCCTCAACATCTCCACCGCCGTGTCGCTGGTGGTGGCGGCGTGCGGCGTCAAGCTGGCCAAGCATGGCAACCGCGCCGCCTCCTCCACCAGCGGGGCCGCCGACGTGCTGATGGTGCTGGGCGTGCCGGAATTGCCGATGGACCGGCTGGGGCCATGCCTTGAAAAGGTCGGCATCACCTTCCTGCACGCCGCGCGCCACCACCCGGCGATGGCGCGCGTCGCCCCGGTGCGCAAGGCGCTGGGCCAGCGGACCATCTTCAACCTGCTGGGGCCATTGTGCAATCCGGCCGGGGTGGACCGCCAGCTGATGGGCGTGTTTGCACCCCAGCCCGTGCCGCTGATGGCCGAGGCCCTGAAGGCGCTGGGCAGCCGCGCGGCGCTGGTGGTGCACGGCCAGGGCTTTGACGAAGTGGCGATCTCGGGCGAGACGGTGGCCGTCGCGCTGGCCGGCGGCGTGCTCAGCCCGCGCACGCTGACGCCGGAAGACGCCGGCCTCGAACGCCACCCTAACGACGCGCTGAAGGGCGGGACACCGGCCTACAATGCCGAGCGGCTGACCGCGCTGCTGAACGGCCAGCGCGACGCCTATCGCGACATGGTGCTGCTGAACGCCGCCGCTGCCCTGTCGGTGGTGCGCCCCGGCCTCAGCCTGGCCGACGGCGTGCGCGAGGCCGCCGCCGCCATTGACAGTGGCGCCTCCGCTGACATCCTTGCCCGCTGGATTGCCTTTCGATGACCGACACAAGCACCGACACTCTGGCCACCATCGTCGCCCACAAGCGCGACCTTTATGTCGCCCGCAAGGCGCAAGTGCCGCTGGCCGAAGTGGAGGCCGCGGCGCGCGCCGCCGATCCACCGCGCGGCTTCATCCGCGCCATCCATGCCGCCCATGCCGAGGGGCGCTTCGCGCTGATCGCGGAGTGCAAGAAGGCCAGCCCATCCAAGGGCCTGATCCGCGCCGATTTCGACCCCGCCGCGCTCGCCCGAGCCTATGCCGCCGGCGGCGCCGCCTGCCTCAGCGTGCTGACCGAGGAGCGCTGGTTCCTGGGCTCCGACGACTATCTGAAGGCGGCGCGCGCCGCCGTGTCGCTGCCGGTGATCCGCAAGGATTTCATCGTCGATCCCTACCAGGTGGTGGAAGCCCGGGCGATCGGCGCCGATGCCATCCTTCTGATCATGGCCGCGCTGTCGGACACCCAGGCTGCCGAACTGGAGACGCTCGCGCAGGATTGGGGCATGGACGTGCTGATCGAGGTGCACGACGCCGAAGAGCGCGACCGGGCGCTGCGGTTGAAAACCCCCCTGCTGGGCATCAATAACCGCAATCTGAAGACATTGGATGTTTCTCTTCAGACAAGTTTTGAACTTTCCGATACGCCGGGGCGGACGCTCGTGGCCGAATCCGGGCTCACCGGCCATGACGACCTGGTGGCGCTCTCGGGCGTTGGCATCCGCACCTTCCTGGTCGGCGAAAGCCTGATGCGACAGGCCGACGTGACGGCCGCGACCCGGCAGCTGCTGGGGCTGGCGGCGTGAACAGGCTCACCCATCTCGATGCCTCCGGCGCCGCGCGCATGGTTGACATCAGCGCCAAGCCGGCGACCCGCCGCGAGGCGGTGGCGGAAGGCTTCATCCATGTCGCGGCAGAAGCGTTGACGGCCATCGCCGAACAGGCGGTGAAGAAGGGCGACGTGCTGGCCACCGCGCGCATTGCCGGCATCATGGCCGCCAAGCGCACCGCCGATCTCATCCCGCTCTGCCACCCCCTGCCGATCGATGCGGTCACGCTTGATCTCGTCATCGAAGCCGGCGGCATTCGCGTCACCGCGACGGTGGCCACCACCCACGGCACCGGTGTGGAGATGGAGGCGCTGACTGCGGTGTCGGTGGCCCTGCTCACCGTCTACGACATGGCGAAGGCGCTGGACCGCGCCATGCGCATCGAGGGCATCCGCCTCCTGAGGAAGTCGGGCGGGCGCTCCGGCGATTTCGTCGCTGAATGAGCGGTTTGCTGCCCTTTGCGGCAGCGCTTGAGCAGCTGCTGGCCGGCGCCGGCCCGCTGGGCTCGGAACGGGTGCCGGTAAGCGAGGCCGCCGGCCGGGTGCTGGCCGAGCCGCTGGTCGCCCGCCTCACCCAACCGCCGTTCGCTGCCGCTGCCATGGATGGCTATGCGATTCGCTGGGCCGATCTTCACCAGCCTTGGCGCTTGGTGGGGGAGAGCGCCGCCGGCCATGGCTGGGCGGGCACGCTGGGGCCGGGCGAAGCGGTGCGCATCTTTACCGGCGCACCGCTGCCGGATGGTGCCGACACCATCGTGGTGCAGGAAGAGGTGGCGCGCGAGGGCCGGGTCGCTCGATTGGTCGGTGAGGGCCCACCGCGCGAGGGTGCCCATATCCGCAAGGCCGGTCAGGACTTTGCCGCCGGCGACCTGTTGCTGGCGGCAGGCACGCGGCTTGCCCCGCCCCAGCTCGGGCTGGCGGCGGC
>NZ_WMHO01000459.1 GCF_010994245.1 Sandarakinorhabdus rubra | reverse complement strand
GTCCACCACGCCGGGCAGGGCGAAGGCCACCAGCATCGCCACCAGCAGCGTGACACTCGCCGCATTGCCCGCCGCCAGCCCCTGGCCACTGGCGCGCGCGGCCCCCGCAAGACCCGCCGCCGGCACCAGCAGCGCGTTGTGCAGCATGTCGTGGGTGGAGAACAGCCAGGTCATCACGGCGCCAACGCCGATCACCCAGGCAACGCCCAGCCCGTCGAGGCCGCTGCCACGCGGCACCACCCACCACAGGCTGGCACAACAGACCGCCATGGCCAGCACCACGAAGGCCAGCAGCGGCTTTCGTGGCCCCAGCCGGTCGATGGTGGCGCCCAGCAGCGGCATGGTGAGCATAACCGCCCAGCCGCCCCATTTGCCGCCCTGCGCCACCAGTTCCTGGCCCCTGACCGGATCGCCGACCACGGCCGCCACGAACCAGGGCGCGAAGATGTAGATGGAAACGAGGATGATGTAGGGATCGCGTACCGCCTGCGCGGTCACCCAGGCCGCCGTGGCGCGGCTGGCCCTTGTGGCAGTGGGCTGGAGCTGGTTCACCGCCGTGCAGCGCGCTGCGGGGCGACTGGCGGCGGTGCGGCACCAGCCGGGGCCAG
>NZ_WMHO01000458.1 GCF_010994245.1 Sandarakinorhabdus rubra | reverse complement strand
GTGACGTTGGCGGCATCGCCGCCGCCGCCGCCAAAGCCGCCGATGCCGATCGCAGCGCCACCGGTGCCGGTGCCGGCGCCAGTGACATTGCCAGCCACCGAGAAGCCGCCGTTGCCGCCACCGCCGCCCAGCGACTGGGCAAGGATGGCCTGGCTGAAGCTCTGGCTGGTGCTGGTGTTGCCGGTGATGCCGAGGTCCACCGTGCCGGCATTGCCGCCGTCACCGCCGAAGCCGCCGATCCCGATGCTGGCGCCGCCCGAACCGGTGCTCGCCGCGCTGAGGTTGGCCGCGACCGAGAAGCCGCCGTTGCCGCCACCGCCGCCCAGCGACTGGGCGGTGATGCCGGAGCTGTTGAAGCCGGTGGTGGTCGTGGTGCCGGTGATGCGGCCGAACACGCTGCCGGCATCGCCGCCGTCCCCGCCAAAGCCCCCGACGCCGATCCCGGCGCCGCCAGCGCCGCTGCCCGAGGCAGACAGGTTGCCGCCCACGGTGAAGCCGCCGGCGCCGCCGCCGCCGCCGATCGACTGCACGCCGACCGCGTTCGAGAGGACACCGACCGTGTTGGTGTTGCCGGTAAGCACCAGGCGGGCGTTGCCGGCATTGCCGCCAC
>NZ_WMHO01000457.1 GCF_010994245.1 Sandarakinorhabdus rubra | reverse complement strand
TGCCGGGGCGGATCTCCGCGTCGTCGGCCGCCACGCAGGCCACGCGTTCCCAGCCGTCGAGCGCCAGCGTCACCCGCTCCGGCGGACGGCCGAGCACCAGCAGCCGCCCCGACGGATGCTCGGCGCGGTGGCCGGCAAACAGCCGTTCCAGCGGAGTGGCGTCGCGGATCATGGGCCAGGGCTATGGTGCGGACAGTTTGGCGCGAACAGGCCTCAAGCCCTTTCGACCGCCAGGGCAATCCCCATGCCGCCACCAATGCACAGCGTCGCCAGCCCCTTCTTCGCGTCGCGGCGCGCCATCTCGTGCAGCAGCGTCACCAGCACGCGCGCGCCGGATGCGCCGATCGGGTGGCCGATGGCAATCGCGCCGCCGTTGACGTTCAGCTTCGCCGGGTCCAGCCCCAGCTCCTGGCCCACGGCCAGCGCCTGCGCGGCGAACGCCTCGTTGGCTTCGATGAGGTCGAGATCAGCAACGCTCCAGCCGGCCTTTTCCAGCGCCTTGCGGCTGGCCGGCACCGGGCCGATGCCCATGATGGCGGGGTCGACGCCGACGCTCGCAAAGCCGGCGATGCGCGCTAGCACCGGCGCGCCGCGGCGGGNGGCCTCGGCGGC
>NZ_WMHO01000456.1 GCF_010994245.1 Sandarakinorhabdus rubra | reverse complement strand
GCCCATGCTGGCGGCCTGCTGGCCATAGCTGCGGGTCTCGCCGGCCGGGATGGCGCGCAGGGCGGCCCAGGCGCGGCGCTGGAATTCGGTGCCGATCCGGGCCACCGGCACCGCTGACAGCGCGCCCAGATCACCAGCGAAATAGGCCGCCAGCGCGCCCGCCAGCGCCGACGGCGCCACGCCATCGGCCAGCGCGGCGCCGGGGTGGTGGCGCACGAACAGGCGCTCGAGCCGGGCTTCGCAATCGGCAAAATCGAGCCCGTGAACCGTGCCGTCAGGCGCGGTGATGGCGATCAGGTCGCCCAGCGGGCTGGGCAGGCGGGAGCGTGTGTGGGTCATGGCGGGTTTCTACACGCCGCCACGATGATCGTCTGGCGGAAACCGGACGCAAGGTTCCTAGGCCCGGCAGGACAGGCCGCCCATGTTGTTGACCCCGCATTCGGCGCGCTGTTCGCCCACCGCAAAGCGCACGGCAAGCGCGCCGCCGCCCGCCAGCCGCACCACGTCGGTAACGCTGGCCACCGGCTGGCCGCCCAGCGTTTCGATCAGCGCGCCGGGGCGCAGGAAGCGGGCGGCCGGCGCGCCGTCGTCGATGGCCACCACCACCACGCCC
>NZ_WMHO01000455.1 GCF_010994245.1 Sandarakinorhabdus rubra | reverse complement strand
GCACCACGCTGCGCGCCGGCCCGTCATAGGCCAGTGCGGCGCGGGCACGGTCGAAGGCCGGCGGATCAGCCAGGCAAGCGCCGCAGCGGGCTTCCTCACCGGCATCGTGCGGCAGCGGCACGCCGCAGCAGGCGCAGTGTGGGGGCCCCAGGAAGTGCAGTTGGGCAAAGCAGGGCGCGCAGAAACGGTCATCGCCATCGACGATCTCGCCGCAGCCGGGGCAACGGGGCGGCAGCACGAGATCGAAAACGGCCCGCACAGGCATCGCAAGCGTGGCAAACATGGTCGTGGGGAGCGCCATGGATGGAATCTGCGCGTCGGCACGGCGTTGCGCAACCCGCGTGGCTGCGTATGACAACAAGGGTGCATCCGCCGCTGCCCTTCGATCCCGCTCTGCGCCGGCGCCGCCATGCCGAGGCGCAGGTGGGCCTGGCTGCTGCGGGCTTCCTGCACGCCCGCATGGCGCAGGACCTGCGCGACCGCGCTGCCCTTGTGGACCGGCGGTTCGAGGCCGTGCTCGACCTGGGCGGGCCAGCGCCGGTCTGGCCGGGCGCGGTGCGGGCCGTGGTGGCGGCGGGCGATGCTGATGGTGCGGGCGAGCAAAAGGGCCTGGC
>NZ_WMHO01000454.1 GCF_010994245.1 Sandarakinorhabdus rubra | reverse complement strand
CCGGGGCGAGGGCGGGCTGGGGGCAGAGGCCCTCGAGGGGCTTGTGGTCGACCGGCCACGCGCCGTGCTCCACGCTCGCGCCGAAGCGCGGCTGCACGCCATGCTCGCGGCCGGCGCGCTGGCCGAGGTGGATGCGCTGCTGCGGCTCGGCCTGCCGCCCGACGCCCCGGTGCTGAAGGCGCTGGCCGTGCCGCAACTGACGGCGCATCTGGCGGGGCAGCTGGCACTTGACGATGCGCTGGCGCAGGCCCTTGCCGCCACCCGGCAATATCAGAAACGCCAGCAGACCTGGGCGCGGAACCAGCTTTCGGGCTGGCGGATTTGCGACGAAATGATCGACTGATCCGCACAATTCATCGAACCGCACCCGCGCTGTCACGGCTTGTTAACCATCCTCTGCTTTGTTGCGATGCAACAGGGGCTTGGAGGTTGTGATGCGTTTTGCAGTGGTGGCGTTGGTGGCAACGGGCCTGGCGGCGGCAGCGGCCCCGGCTGCGCAAGCGTCCGTGGCGCTTGATCTTGCCGCGCCGGCCAGCGCCCGTTGCGCGCCATCCGATGCGGCCTGCCTGACACCGGCGGTCACCCCTGTCGCCGCCACATTCACACGGGCCGATGCGATGCCCGTCGC
>NZ_WMHO01000453.1 GCF_010994245.1 Sandarakinorhabdus rubra | reverse complement strand
TGGCGCTGCCGGCCGGCGTTGCAAGCGTGATTGGTGCCGGCGGCAGCGGGCCACGGGCACGGGCCAACAGCAGCGGCTCGGCGGCCAGCGCACCGGCCTGCGCTTGTCCAGCGGCACTGCGCGCCAGGTCGAGATGGCGGGCGATGCGCATGCGATCAAACATGGTGGTCGCCAGCGCCGACAGCACGCCCACCAGCACCAGCACGTTGATCAGTGCCGCACCCTCTTCGGATTGGCGCCGCCTCATGCCGCACCCCCCGTCCCGACGAGCAGCAGCTGGCGCACCTCGCCCAGTTCCGGCCCGGCCAGCGTCAGCTCAAGGGCACGCGGCAGGGCGCTGCCGCTCCAGCCCTCCTGCCAGCCATTCGGGCCCAGCAGGCGCAGGCGGGCGCTGGCGATGCCGCTCAGCAGCACGGTGCCCGGCCCATCGTCGGTGCCGTCCAGCATGACGGCGCCGTGGCGGACGAGCTTGCCATCCTCCAGGCCATAGCGCACGCGCTGCAGCGAAGCGCGCGGGCTGCCGGCGGGATTGGCCCAGCCGCCGCGCACCAGCGTGAACAGACTGCCATCAGCACCGCCGGCCCGGAACGCCGGCTGCGCCTGGCCAGCCACGTCGCGCCACGGCCGGGC
>NZ_WMHO01000452.1 GCF_010994245.1 Sandarakinorhabdus rubra | reverse complement strand
GCTGCGGCAACATGGGCGGCGCGCTGCTGCGGCGCTGGCAGGCCGAAGGGCTGGGGCCGGTGACGGTGATCGATCCGGCGGCGCGTGCGCTGCCGCCCGGCGTCGTCGCGCTGCCGCGCCCGCCCGAAACCGGCAAGCCCGATATCGTGGTGCTGGCGGTCAAGCCGCAGGTCTGGGCGTCGGCCGTGCTGCCGCTGGCCGGGCGGCTGGGGCCGATGACGCTGGTGATCTCGGTGATGGCCGGCATCTCGACGACCGATCTCGCCCGGCTGTTCCCCGGCGCCGGCATCGTGCGCGCCATGCCCAACACGCCGGCCATGGTGGGGCAGGGGATGACAGCGCTGTTCACGAAGGATGGCGACCTGGTGCAGGGCGCTGCCGAGGCGCTGTTCCAGCCGGTGGGGCAGACACTGTGGCTGACAGACGAGGCGCAGTTCGACACCGTCACCGCCATTTCCGGCTCCGGCCCGGCCTATGTCTTCCACTTCATCGAGGCGCTGGCCGCTGCAGGCGCTGCCAATGGCCTGGATCCGGCGATGGCGATGCGGCTGGCCCGGCAGACGGTGATCGGCGCCGCCGCGCTCGCCGCCCACGATGGCGCCAGCAGCGCCGCGACGCTGAGGGAGCGCG
>NZ_WMHO01000451.1 GCF_010994245.1 Sandarakinorhabdus rubra | reverse complement strand
AACCACGATGGCGGGCCGGATGGCCGGGCCACCACCTCGCTGCTGTCCCCCGCCATCCGCCGGCGCCTTGTCAGCGAGGCCGAGGTGGCGGCGGCGGCGGTGGCCGCGCACGGCTTTGCGGGCGCGGAAAAGTTCGTGCAGGAAGTCTGCTGGCGGACCTACTGGGTCGGCTGGCTCGCCCAGCGCCCGGAGATCTGGACGCGCTGGCAGGCCGACGTGGTGCGCATGGAGGCGATGCTGGCCGAGGACGGCAAATGGCAGCGCCGTTACCAGCAGGCGCTTGCCGGCACCACGGGCATCGACTGTTTCGACGCCTGGGTGCATGAACTCACCGAAACCGGCTGGCTGCACAACCATGTGCGGATGAGCTTTGCCAGCATCTGGTGCTTCACCCTCAGGCTGCCGTGGCAGCTGGGCGCGGCCTTCTTCTACAAGCACCTGCTCGATGCCTGCCCGGCCAGCAACACGCTGGGCTGGCGCTGGGTGGTGGGGTTGCAGACACCGGGGAAGACCTATCTCGCCCGCGCCGACCTGATCCGCGACCTGTCGGGCGGGCGCTTCCGCGTCGAGGCGCCGCTGGCCCGCGAGGCGCCGCCCTGGCCGGCGGACATCGTGCCCCCACCGATCCCC
>NZ_WMHO01000450.1 GCF_010994245.1 Sandarakinorhabdus rubra | reverse complement strand
GCGCCACCCGCCTGCCGCCGCCCCCGCCCGAGGAAGAGGCGCCCCCGCCACCCGAGGAACAGCCGCCGGACCAGCCGCCCCCGGAAGAACCGCCGCCCCCGCCGCCGCCCTCGGACGACAGCAAGGGCGACGACAGGGAACAGCCGGAACCGCCGCCGATCGACCCCACCGAGATGATCCTCGATGCGGCGCAGACGGCGCTGCCGCCCGGCCTGCTGGATGCGCTGGCGGCCGGCACGATGTCGAAGGCGCCCAAGGCCAGTGGCTCCTCGGGCGCCAAGCAGAAGAGCATCACCAGCGGGCGGCCGGCGGGCGTGCGGCCGGGGATGCCGGGGCGCGGCGCGCGCCTGGCGCTGATCGAGACGATCAAGACGGCGGCGCCCTGGCAGAAGATCAGGCCGGCGCGCGACGATGGCCGGCTGGCCATCCGCAGCGAGGATCTGCGTATCCGGCGTTTCATCGCGCAGACGCAATCGACCACCATCTTCGCGGTCGATGCCAGCGGTTCGGCGGCGTTCGCGCGGCTGGCCGAGGCCAAGGGCGCGGTCGAGCTGCTGCTCGCCGAGGCCTATGTGAAGCGCGCCGAAGTGGCGCTGGTGGCGTTCCGCGGCACCGAAGCGGCGCTGGCGCTGCCGC
>NZ_WMHO01000045.1 GCF_010994245.1 Sandarakinorhabdus rubra | reverse complement strand
GGCCGGCCGGCCACCCGCATGGCCCACAGGCGTGATGCCACCTGCTGCTTGCGCCGCGCCTGGTGCGGCTGCATGGCGATGATGCCGGCCACCGGCGCCTCTGCCACCACCACGCGGCCGGCAGCGCGCGCCGCATCAAGCAGGGCCTGGCCGGCGGCGGTGCGCGCCATCACCAGGCTGCGGCCATCCTCCTCGGCAAAGCTGGGATAGCCGCGCTCATCGCCATGCCAGGCATCGGCGCAGGCGATATCGGCGGCAGCGCCCACCGCGTCGGGGCAGATCTTGCAGCGGAACTGCACCTCCTTCGACAATATGTCGCCCCAGCTTGCCGCATAGCTCATCGACCGGCTGCTGCCGTCCTTCAGCGTGGCTGTGGCTTCGCCAGGCCAGCCATCGCCGCGAAAGCGAAAGGCCGCCACCTCGCGCGCATCGACCGAAAGATGGTCGAGGATGCGGCCCACCGCGCGCGCCGAAGGGATGCCGGCGCAGAAAAAGGACAGCATCAGCGGCACGCGGCGCCCGATGCGCGGGTCCTGGCGAGCGCGCAGCCGCAACGCCGCCACGTCACATGGCTTGCCGACAAAGGCGAAGCGCGCATCCTCGGCCTCGGCGCGGGCCAGCCATTGTTCCAGCCCGGCCAACGGCGAGGAGGCGGCATAGCGCGAGCCGGCAGCGGCAAACACGTCATCGGCCGTGTGCGAGAGGCTGGTGATGTTGGCGGTCGGCCGCGCTGGATCGGCGCGCACCTGCACCACGAAATCAACAAGGCGGGTGTTCAGCGCGTGGCCGAGCAGGGCGGAGATCATCCCGCCCGAAGACGCATGGTGGCGCAGTTCCGCATCGCCGGCATGGCCGATGCCGGTGAACAATTGTGGCCCCCACAACGGCTCGCCGGCCGGGTGCGGATTGTCGGTCTCGTCCACCACCAGGCCAGGGCAGGCGGCGGCGATGGCGGCATCTTCAGCGGCGCTCACCGCCCCGATCTGGCGCGGGCGGGCCCAGCCCGGCGGCGCTTCGGTGATCTCGATGCCGCTCGACAGGGCGGCACACAGGCCGCAGCCGGCGCAGCTGCCGGCACGCTCCACCCGGGCAAGGAACGGGGCCGTCACGGCGCCGCATCAGCAAAGAGAGTGGCAAGGGCATCGCGATAATCCCGCAGCCCGGCGTCGATCACAGGCGCGGCAGCCGCGATGTCGGCAGCCACCTGCTCCCGCTGGTCGAGCGCGCGCAGAACAAGGGCCAGCGCGGCGTCGTTGTTCATCTCCCTGGTGACCAGCCATTCATAGCCAAGGCCGCCAAACAGGCCTTCGAACTTGCGACTATAGCTGATCGGCACCACGGGCACGCCGGCGGAAAAAGCTGCAATCGTGGCGTGCATGCGCCCACCCACCAGAAAATCGAGTCCGGAAATGAAGCTCTTGGCATCACTGGCGGAAACGAAGTCTGGCGCGCGATGAAGTGCTGGATATGCCGCCTTCAACAGGTCGATGGATCTGCCGTCGTCGTCCGCAGGCACATGAGGGGCCAGCACATGCGCCAAAAGGTGCACATCGCAATCCTTGCGCTCCAGGAGTGCCTCGATCAGCCGGTGGGTGAGTGCGGGATAGTCAATCCCAAGGCCAAACTGGTTGCCAGGCTGCATGAGGAGGCCCGATACATTGAGCCCCACTTGCAGTCGGCCGGGTGTGCGCGCGCGCGGCGTGTAAGGCAAGGCGAAGGCGACATCCACCACCTGCCGGGCCGGTACGCCCGGCGCGATTGCGGCGAGCGCTGTCAGCGACAACGCATCGCGCACGAAGATGGCGTGGGCCTGGCGGCAGATCCACCCGGCAACGGCGCTATGCGGCTGCTTGCTGAACGGTCCGATCGTCTGCGGACTCAGAACCAGAGGCACGCCAGACAGGATCGGCAGGATCTTGGTGGCTGCAACATAGGCAAAACGCTTGTTGGCGTAGATGTCGGTGAAACTGTCCCCGCCGCAGATGTCGAGCATGATGTCGAGCCGCTTGAGATCGGCCCGGTAACCGCGCGGGCTGGCCATGTAGCGGCCATTGATGATGCGCGTTTCGATCCCGCTATCGTTGATCGAGTCTGGTCCGTGTTCCTGCGGGCCGATGATGGTGAAGCGGGGCGACAGGCCAGCCTGCGCCGCCGCTTGCCGGGCGATCAGCAGGTTGCCGGCACTCAGCGCCCCGACGCCCAGATTGGTGGCCTGCCCGGCGTGCCAGAGCAGGCCGATCCTGATGTCACGCACCGGTGCCCCCGGCGGCGGCGGCTGGAGCCCCAGAAGGAGCGGTTGCCGGTGCGGGCGCCTTTGCCGGCGCCTTGGCGCCTGCCTTGGCCGCGGCCTCGGCCTCCTTGCGCAGCTTGGCGACGACCTTCTCCGGCTCTTCGAAGCCGGCGGCATAGGTGATCTTGCCCTTGGCGGCGTCCTTCAGCCGGGTCAGTTCGGCTTGCAGACGTTTGCCCATTTCCTGGCGCTGCAGCAACTGCTGGGCATAGGTGATGGCGCGTTCGCCCAGGAACGGCTGCTGCTTGGTCTGGGTGACCACGTTGATGTAGACCACCGGCGCCGGCGCACCGGCCGGGCGGTCGGTGAACATGAACGGTTCGCTTCCCGGCCCGGCGGCCACGCGCAACACTTCCTTGGAAATGCGCGGGTCCACCAGCAGCGTGTCGATCTGCTGCGGCGCCCGGCGGAACTGGATATTGGCGGCAAGCAGCACCTGCTCCACCTGGCTCATCGTCTTGGCGTCCTTGAGCGGGATCTCGTTGAGGTCGGGCGTCTGCAAGAACTGAATCTGGTCAAGCGTCAGGATGCGCCGATCGGCGAACATCACGGGGTTGTCGGCGATGAACTTCTGGGCCGCTTCGCGCGGGGTGGCCTGCACCTTGCCGGCGACATCGGCCTGCAGGGCCTGCACCAGCAGATTCTCGTCGTTGCGGGCCTTGGCCAGCACGAACTGCGGAGATTGATCGAGCTTGCGGGTGCGCGCCTCGCTGGCCACCAGCTTGCGTTCGATCACGCGGGCCAGTGCCACCGACTCGGCCAGCTTGCGCGGCGCGTTCTTCGCGGCGGCGCCCATGGCGTTGATCTCGGCATTGACCTCGTGGATCGTGACATCCTTGCCGTCGATGGAGGCCACCACCTGGCCGGCCGGCTTCTCCGCCTCCTTGCTGCAGGCGACGAGAGTCAGGCTGGCCGCTGCCGCCAGCACCAAGGCCCCATGATTGCGCTTCATCCCCGTTCACTCCCTTGCGGCTGGACCATGATCGGCCTGCCCCACGCACGCCAGTCTTGTCACCAACAGCCTCGCTATCGCGCTTCTTGCCGCTGTGGCTGTGCGGGGTCAATGCCGGCCGATCATTGCAGCGCCATGACTGACACCGCGCATCACGGGCCTCGACCGAAGAGGGCCCGCAGGATCGCCCCGGCATGGCCCCAATGGCGGCGCGCCAGCCGGCGCGCGATGATCGCCCAGCCCAGCAGCCAGTGCCAGGGCCACAACCACGGATGATGGCGCGCGATGTAGCGCAGCCGCGATCGGGTCAGCCAATAATCGGAAAAGGCGCTGCGGCCGGCGCGCACGCTGGTGGAACCGATGGCGCGTCCGGCCTTGTGAAACACGGTGGCGCCATGGGCAAAGCCGATCTCGAACCCGTCCCGCCCCAGCCGGCGGTTGCGGGTGGCCCAGTCGATCTCCTCGAAATAAAGGAAATAATCCTCCGCCATGGGCCCCACCGTCATCAGGAAATCGCGGCTGACGGCGAGGCTGGCGCCCAGCACGAAATCGGTGGCATCCGCAATCGTCTGCGGGTTGAAGGGCTGGGCGGCGGGGCCGTTGCCGCCCAGCGCCCGCGCGGCACCCGTGAGCAGGCTGAAGCTGTAGCCGTTCAGGGCCTGCACGCGATCGGGCGCAAAATAATGGCGCACGATGGTGCCGGCCATGCCGATACGCTCCCCCGACAGCATGCGGGCCAGCACGGCGCCAGGGGCGTCGCGCGTCACGACGGTGTCGTTGTTCAACAGCCAGAAGTGTTCGATCGCCGGATCGGCCAGCAGGTGGCGCAAGCCCAGGTTGTTGCCGCCGGCAAAGCCCAGATTGTCCGGCGATTCGATCAACGTCAGGGCCGCTGCCGGCGCCGCCTTGTTCCCCGTCTCCTTACCGACGTCTGCGGCCGCGATGCGCGCCAGGTCGATGGGCTTGGCGAGCGGCGGGGTCGACAGAATGGCCATGCCTGCCTCACCTGCCACCACCGGCAGCCGCCCGGCCGCCCAGTCGGCGATCTGATCGGCCGAACCATCGCCAGAGCCATTTTCCACCACCACCACCCGCATCGGTTGCGGACAGCGCAGCAGGCTTTCCAGACACTCCAGCGTGTCCATGGCACCGCGATAATTGACGATCACCACGCCCAGCACGGCATCGGCCTGAGCGGCGGCAGCCGGTCGCCAGCGCGCCGGCCCCTGCAATGCGGTCGGGCTCAGCGGTTCCACATCATGGCTCCTGCCGATGGCGGGGCGGCCGCGATGGTTGCCATGCGCCGGGCCCGATACCAGCGGATGGCAAACAGGGTGGCGATGCCGCGCCAGCGATTGCCCAGTCCCTCGACTTCGGGCGACAGGGCGATCCGCCCCCAGTCAAGCAGTGGTGACAGTGCCATGGCGGCGGCGCGGGCCCACCAGCGCCAGCCGCGACGCCCTGATTGCACATGTTCGCGCCAGTCATGCTCCAACAGCCGGTCGAACTTGCGCTTGAGGGCAGGCAGGTCGGGCCGCGGTGGGTGGAACACCAGCATGTCCGGCAGATATGTCAGAGCCTTGCCGGCCCGGTGCGCGCGCCGGCCCCAGTCCAGATCCTCGGCGATGTGGATGTCACCGAACGGGCCGACCTCTTCAAACGCGGCGCGCGGCATCGCCAGGTTGGCGGTGACCGAAAAATGCTTCCTTGCGATATACTCGGCCTGGCGGAAGCCGAAGACGCATTCAAAGGCCTCGGCGCCGCTCATGTGCGCCGGGTTGGCCACCGCGATGCGGATCCGGCCGCCGGCAATGCTGCCGGCCGCCGCCGCCGCATGTGCCGCCGCAATCCAGCCGGGCCCGGCGATGCAATCGGCATCGATGAACGCCAGGCAGGCGCTGCCAGACGCTGCCACGCCGAGGTTGCGGGCCAGCCCCGGCCCCGGCCGGGGTTCCAGCATGAAGCGCACCGTCGGGAAGCGTTCCATCACAGCGTCAAGCGGCACGCGCGAACCATTGTCGACCACGATCACCTCGAACCGGCCGGCGGGAAGTGACTGGGCAAGCAGGGAGTCAAGGCAGCGCGCCAGGAGATCGGGCGTGTTCAGATGCGGGATGATCACCGACAGCTGGGGCGCCGGCCCTGCGGCAGATGCTGTGACACCGCTGGCGGCGGGTTCTTCCGTGGCCGGCACAAGTGCCATCATCTGTTCGGCAGGGCGGCGGCCAGCGTCGCCGGCCCCGGCTGGAACACGGCATCCGGATGCCGGGCGATCAGCGATTTCAGCGCCGCCTTGTCCAGCAGCCACCATTGACTGGCCTCGATCGCGTCGATCTGGGCCGCATCGAAGCGGCTGCGCAGCACCCTGGCCGGGGCGCCAGCCACGATCGCATAGCGCGGGATGTCCTGGTTGACGATCGCCCCGGCGCCGATCACTGCGCCGCGCCCGATATATTTGCAGCCCGGCAATATGGTGGCGTTGTGGCCGATCCACACATCATCCTCGATGGTGATCCATTGCGGTTCCGGCAGATCGCTGTCCACCACGCCGAAACGTGCCTCGTAGAGGAAGGGATGCATGGTCAGCGCCGTCACAGGGTGATTGCGGTCGATGATCCGGGCGGTGCGCGCAATCGAGCAATAGCGGCCGATGCGGGTGTGGCGCGAGACCCGCCATGGATCGAAGCAGCCATAGCTGTACTGCCCGACCTCGATGCCCCAGCGGGCAGCAAACCACTCGCGCAGCGCCCGGCTTTCATACTCGTCGCGGCGCAGCCAGAGCAGCTTCAGCTTTTCCAACACGGAGGCCATCACGCCGAACCTCTGGTGCGCCGGACACCGGCGCTGGCCGTCATGCCTCTTGGCGCGCCATCGCCGCTGCCATGGTGAGCAGCGCGGAGACGCCGGGATAGCTGAAGCGGAACTGCGGGTCGCCATGGCCCTCGCGCCGCTCCAGCAAGTCGATGACGTTGACGAACAGCTTCAGGTCGCGCTCGACCCCGATTGGCGTGGCGTTGCCGCCCAGTTCGGTCACCACGTCGTCCACGGTGAACCAGCCATCGGCGGTGCTGCCGGCACGGGCTGCGGCGACCAGCAACGGCCAGTGGGTGCGGGCCTCCTCGCGCACCAGGTTGGCCTGGATGCGGCGCGGCAGGCTGGCCTGCCAGTCGGCAATCACCTTTTCGACGGCGGTGCGGGTGTCGCTGTAATTCACGTCGTCGCGGCGGTTGCCCAGCGCGTTGAGCCCGGCCTGGTGGCCCAGCAGCCGCACCAGATAAGGCGAGCCGCCCGCCATGCGCGTGATCAGCGCCACCGAATCCTTGTCATAGCGGATCTCTGCAGCCCGCTCGCCCATGCGCAGCAGTTCGCGCACCTCGGCGGGCGCCAGTGGCGACATCGGCAGGCCGGCGATGTTGCGCCGGATGGAGGGGGCATAGCCGATCAGCTCGTCGAGGTTCAATGCCACGCCGGTGATCACCAGTTGCACGCGGGCAGCGCGGTCAGACAGGTTCTTGATCAGCTCGGCCACCTCGCGGCGGAAATTGCTGTCCACCACACGGTCATATTCGTCGAGGATGACAAGCACGCGGGTGCCGACCAGGCCGGCCAGCACCTCGGCCAGTTCGCGCGCGCCATAGGGGCCTTCTGGCAGCATCGGCTCCAGGCTGCCGGCTTTCTCCCCTTCCGGCGAGTTGGGCAGCACCGAGGCATGATAGATGCGCGGGATGCGGGCCAGGACCGAGCGGAACATGTCGCCGAAATTGGCGGCCGTGCCGCAGCTGGCATAGATGACGTGATAGCGGGCCTCGCGCGCCGTCTCGGCAAAGACATGGGCCAGGCTGGTCTTGCCGATGCCGCGCTCGCCATAGACGACGACATGGACCCGCTGTTCCTCCACCGCCTTGATCAGGGTGGACATGGCATCGCGGCGACCGGCAAAGGTTTCGCGCGCTGTCACCGGCTGTGACGCGCCCAGGGCGTCGCGCAGCAACAGCCGCCGCCGCGCCAGCTCGCTTGACAGGTCGCCCTCGATCTCGTCGGAGGCGCTGGCAATGAAGCGCGGCAGGATCGGGCCCGGCTCGAGTGCTGCCATCGGCCAGTCGGCAGCGGACCGGCCGGACAGGCGCGCCGCTTCACCGGCATCCAGTTCCGACTCGGTTGGCAATGGCGAGCCGACATCCGTCTCGAAGGCGTCGAAGCCCGAACCCGGCACGCCCGAACCCGGCGCGCCGCCATCTTCGGTCATGTCCCTCGTCTTGCGCTTCCATATCATGTGCAATCCCGTTTCTGCCGCAACGCCCACACCGGGGCCAGTGGCCCCTTACTGATGACGTTGGGGCCCCGGCTCAGACCAGATGCGGCCCAAACACCATGCGGGCCAAGCCAGATACGAAAACATCGTGTAGCCGATGCCATCGACAGGCCGGCGTGGTGGCCGAGTCAGCTGCGCGAACGACGCTGATCAACCACTGGTCCCCACCACCATCCCATATCATGTGCCACGAAGCGCGGCCGGAAGCGAGGGGCAAATCACCGGCAAATCGCCCGATGCGCACCAAAAACGACACAAGATAGCGCGAGATGGTTGCCGAAGCTCACATCTGAGTGTAGCTGTGTAGACCGCTGAACGTCAGTCTGACGGGCCATGATCATGGCTTGTTCAAACGACGATAGCATGGGTTGGGGGTGCTTGCGTTGATGACGCAATTCGGTTTGCGGGCGTTGGGCGAACTGGGTCGGGTCGCCGCTGGACGGTGTGGACGCGCCGGTCTGTTGCTGGCCGTGGCGCTGCCGGCCGTGCCGCTGGCGGCTCAGACAACGTCTTCGACCCCTACGCTGTCCAATCCTTCTCCCCAGGCTGCAGGCCAGCAGCCCGGTGCGGTTTCGCCACCGGGTTCGGTACCGCCGCCGCTGCCCAATCTCTCCTCGCCGGGCGGCGCACCGCCAGTTGCGGGCCCGCCTCCGTTGCCTTCTGCGGCAAGTGCAGCGCCGGCTCTGGCGCAGCCGTCGGCGGTGACCCCTGAAGACGGTTACGCGGGGGGCGGCAGCAATGTCCTGACGGCCAGTGACAACGACGACGGGCCGCTGCGCGAGGGCGGCGGTGGCATCAGTTTTCCCGGCCTTGGCCTCAGTCTCGCTGCGAACGTGATGGGGCGGTATGAGGACAATCTGTTTCGCCAGCAGCAGTCTGGCGGCGGTTTCCGGCTGCGCCCCCGGGTCACCGTCAGCTATGGAACCCGCCTCGGCCAGCAGCGGTTGTTCGTGCAGGGCACGATAGGTCGCGACATGTTCTTCGGGTCCGGTGCGCCGCCTGACCGGCAGCGGTACAACGCATCTGGCGGGATGCAGTTCCAGTTGTCGCGCTGTTCGGGGCAGATCGCCGGAACCTGGTCGCGCGCGCTCATCTTCTTGTCGGATGCTGCCGCCTTCGGCGGATTCGAGCAGGAGAGCACGGGGCTTTCGGCCGGCGCCTCCTGCCGGATCGGCACGGCGCTCAGCCTCAATGGCGGCATTTCCCGCAACACGACCGACAGTGTGCGCGGTGTCGGGCGGTCGTTTTCGGTCAACAGCTGGAATTACAGTGCCGGGCTCACCTTCGCCAGCCGGACGCTGGGCACGTTTGGCGTGAACGGCTCCATATCGGACAGCCGCAACCCCAGCCGCCTGGTGTTGACGCCGGACGGCCAGCAGGAAGACGGGCTTGACCAGCGCAGCGTGGGTCTGAGCTACCAGCGCAGCTTCGGCCAGCGGATCGGCCTCAGCGTCGGCCTCAATTATATCAACAGCCAGCCCAAGTTCGATCAGACGGTGGTGATCGTGGATGGCGTTCCCCAGGTGGTGCCGCGGGAGGGTTTCTCCGGCCTTGGCTACGACGCGGGCCTTGATTTCAGGCTGACGCAGCGGCTGCTGGTGCAGCTGTCGGGCGGACGGCGAACCAGGATCAACCCGGCGGTCGGGGCGCAGTTCGTGGTGATCGACTTCTACGGGATCGACCTGAACTACCAGTTCAACCGCAACTATGCGCTGAACGCCGGCGTCTCGCGCCGCAAGAACGCCTTCCGCGGCAGTTTCCTTTCGGATCTCGAGACGGTGGCGCGTCGTTCGGACGAGTTTGATCGTTACTATGTGCGTGTGTCGGGCCAGATCGGGCAGCGATTGACCCTCGGGTTTGACGTGGTCCACAATCGCCGCCGGTCTGACGTGGCGCTGTTTGACTTCAATTCGACCGGCGTTGGCCTATCGCTGGGCGCGCAATTCGGAAGGGGACGCTCGTGAAGCTTCGGGTTGCAGTTGCGCTGATGTCTCTGACCGCGGCCGGCGCGGCATTTGCCCAGTCCGCATCGTCTACGGCGCCCGCCTATCGCGGCTATGTCCTGGGCCCTGACGATACGGTTCAGGTGATCGTCTATGGTCAGGCCGAATTCAACGTGACCACCAGGGTCAAGGCGGATGGCACGATCGTGATGCCGCTGATCGGGATCGTGAAGGCGGGGGGTGAAACCAACATCACCCTGGCCAAGGTGATCACCGACAGGCTGGTGTCCGGCGGCTTTCTGAAGGATCCGCTCGTCAACGTCGAGGTCGGCGCCTACGTGTCGCGCACGGTCAACGTGGCGGGCAATGTCAATTCGCCGGGCATCGTCGGGCTTGATCGGCCCTATCATGCGCTGGAGGTGCTGCTGCGGGCCGGATGGGTGCGCTCCGATGGGGCCAACTTCGTCTACCTGCGCCGGCGTGGCCAGCCGGAACGCAAGCTCGATGTGGAGCAACTGGTGCGCGGCGCTGCCGATGCCGATCCGCTGCTCGAGCCGGGAGACACGCTGTTCGTGCCGCCGGCGGAAACCTTCTATGTGCTGGGGCAGGTGGCGGCGCCTGGCATCAAGGCCATCCTTCCCGGCCTGACCGTGCGCCAGGCGATCGCGCTGGCCGGTGGCGCAGGTCCGTCGGGCAATGCCAACAAGCCGGCGCTGATCAAGGGCGGGGAGGGCAAGGAAGTCGATGTCGATCCGTCATACAAGATTCAGCCTGGAGATGTTATCATTATCAAGGAGCGGATGTTCTGACCGCTTCAAAGGCCGCTGGCGACGGCAGCAAACGTGAAAGGAGCCGGCCTGCCGGCTGATGTGACATGAGCCTCATTCAATTGTTGCGTATCCTGTATGCTCGTCGCCTCATCCTGCTCGGATGCCTGGTGGCATCGCTCGCTGTTGCGGGGGCCGTCGGCCTCATCCTGCCCGCCCGCTATCAGGCGACGGCGCGCATCATCATGGATGTGTTCAAGAAGGACCCGGTGACCGGCGACGCCATGAGCCGCGCCAACGTCTCGTTCTTCCTGCGCACCCAGGTCGAGCTCATCAAGGATTTCCGCGTCATCGGCGAGGCCGTGGACGAGTTGGGGATGACCAACAATCCGCAGCTGCTGGCCACCTGGCAGGCCGAAACCGGCGGTGCCGGGGA
This sequence comes from Sandarakinorhabdus rubra, assembly GCF_010994245.1. Lineage (GTDB taxonomy): Bacteria > Pseudomonadota > Alphaproteobacteria > Sphingomonadales > Sphingomonadaceae > Sandarakinorhabdus > Sandarakinorhabdus rubra. Next base: position 3,614 of record NZ_WMHO01000045.1, on the reverse strand, counting down.
TTTCCGCCGCTGGATTTCCGACCGGATCAGCCGCGGGGTCACCGTCAACATGGTGGCGGGCAGCAACATCATGGCGATCAACTATGAAGCGCCCAACCCCGAAATCGCCCGCCGCACGGTCAACGCGCTGCGCACGGCCTATATCGAGAACAGCCTGCGCATGCGCACCGACAGCGCCGGCCGCAACGCCGAATGGTATCGGGAACAGGCCGAACGCTCGCTGAAGGCGCTGCAGATTGCCGAAGACGCCAAGAACCGGTTCGAACGCGACAACGGAATCGTGATGACTGGCGATACCGATGCCGAATCGGCCAAACTGGCGAGCCTCCAGGCCGCGCTGACGGCGTCGCGCAGTTCCCAGACGGTCCAGCAGTTCGAAGCGATGCGACAGGCCACCAACTCGGCTGTCGTTGAACAGCTGAAGGTGCAACTGGCCTCGCTCAACGATTCGATCGAACAGGCCTCGGAGCGGCTGGGAACCCAGCATCCGACATACATCGCGATGTTGGCCCGCCGGGCCCAGATGGAACGCCAGCTGGCGCGGGAACAGGCCGTGTCCCGCCAGGCCGGTGCCCAGCAGCTTGGGGCGTCGCGCAGCGGCATCGCCGCGCTCGAAGCCGAGTATGAGGCACAGCGCGCCAAGGTCTTCGGCATGAAGGACAAGCTGGACCAGCACAGCCGGCTGCGCAGCGAGGTCGAGTTGCGCCGGCAGGAATATGAGATGGCGACACGCCGAACCAGCCAGCTGCAGATGGAATCGAACATTTCCGACACCGGCATGGTGGTGCTGGGTGATGCCACCGTCTCGCCGCAGCCGTCCTTTCCGAACTGGCCGTCGATCTTCGGGCTGGGCGCTGGCGTCGGCCTGGCACTGGGCCTCACCATGGCCATGCTGATCGAGCTGCTGAACCGCCGGGTGCGCGGTGCAGAGGATCTCAGCCTGGCGGCACGTGTGCCGGTGTTCGCGGTGATCGCCGATCGCCGCCGGCCGCAATGGCAGCAGACATTGAAGCGCCTGATCACCCGCGGCAAATCCAACGCCACCGGCTGGGCGCCGGCACAGTGAGTAGCGATCCCATGAGCAGCAGCAACGGCCCCGCGCCGGACACCGAAACCGTGGTGGAGGGCGATATCGAACCCCGCACCAGTCGCGTGCTGGGCGGCGTGGACGGCGGCGACCGCTTCGATGCACCGATCCGCGATGTGCTGGTGCGGTTGGGCCATCTGAGCGACGATCAGGTTGGCAAGGTCGCCCAGCACGCTGCCGAGCGCGGGCTGGATTTCGATCAAGCCGCGCTGGAGCTGGGCTTCATCACCACCGAGGAACTGGACCGCGCCCGCGAACTGCTGATCAACAGCATGGCGCTGCAGAACGTGATCCGGCGCCCCGCATCCACCGAGCTGGTGGTGATTTCCGATCCCAGCTCGGTGAAGGCCGAGACCATCCGCATGCTGCGCACCCAGGTGATCGCGCAGCATATCAAGAACGGTCGCCGCGGCCTCGCCGTGGTGGCGCCCGCCGATGGCCATGGCTGCAGTTATGTCACGGCCAATCTGGCCGCCGCACTCAGCCAGGTCGGCTTCAAGATCCTGCTGGTCGACGCCAACATGCGCTCGCCCCGGCAGGATCAGATCTTCGGGGTCGATCCCAACGGGCCGGGCCTGTCCAGCTTCCTCACCCTGCAGGTGGCGCGGCCCGAACGGGTGGTGAATGCCAACGTGCTGCCCGGACTGGCGCTGATCACCGCCGGCCCGCCCACCAGCCGCCCGCAGGAACTGCTGTCGGGCAACCGCTTCCGCGATGGGGTCAACACGCTGCTGCGCGAATATGATCTGGTGCTGTTCGACACGCCAGCCGCCAACAGCAACGCCGATGCGCTCAACATCGGCGGGGCCGCCGGCTATGCGCTGATCATCGGCCGCTCCAACGAGACCTATTACAAGGACGTTGACACGCTTGCCGGGCAGCTTGCGGCCGCCCGCTGCGCGGTGGTCGGAGCCGTGCTGAACGACTTCTGATGCCAGAGCAAGCCGGTATGACAAGCCTTGCTGCCCCGGCGCCACCTGATTTGAGGCTGTTGCTGCAGCAGCATTGGCCGATGTGGCTGGGCGTGGCGGCGCTGGCGTTGCCCACCATGCTGGCGTTGGCGCAGGGGCCCTGGCAGGAAGAATCGGGCGTCCACGGCGTCATCGTGCTGTTCACTGGTCTTTGGCTGGTGTGGCGCCGCCAGACCGACCTGGCAAAGGTGGGCAGGGCCGGCAGCCCGCTGGTCACCGGGCTGCTGCTGGCCGTTGCCTTGCCGGTCTACATGGCCGGCCGGGCCTTCGAGTTCATCAGCATCGAGACCGCGGCGCTGCTGCTCGCGATGGTGGCGGTGGCCTATGAGTATCTGGGCGCGGCTGCCCTGAAACTGCTGTGGTTTCCCATCATCTATCTGGGCTTTGTCGTGCCGCTGCCCGGCTGGTTTCTCGATGCCATCACCTTGCCGCTGAAGGAGCTCGTGTCGGAGATCGTCACCAATGGGCTGGCGGCGGTGGGCTATCCCGTAGGCCGGCTGGGTGTGACGCTCTATATCGGTTCCTACCAGCTGCTGGTGGAGGATGCCTGCGCCGGGCTCAACTCCCTGATCAGCCTCAGCGCCATCGGGCTCTTCTATGTCTATCTGATCCGCGGCTCCAACCCGGTCTATTCGGGGCTGCTGCTGCTGCTGGTGATCCCGGTGGCAGTGGCGGCCAATTGCGTGCGCGTGGCGGCGCTGGTGCTGATCACCTATCATTTCGGCAATGCCATGGCGCAGGGCTATCTGCACAATTTTGCCGGCATGGTGACCTTCGTGTCGGCGCTGCTGCTCATCTTCGGGATCGACTGGCTGCTCACCCCGCTGCGCCGCTGGCTGGCGCCGGATGGAGAGACCACATGAGCCGGCTCAGCCGCAGAGACGTGGTGATGGGCGGCGCGCTGGTGGCCGGTGCGGCGGGCGCGGCCGCGCTGGTGCCACGCGGACGGCTCGTGCTGTTGCCGGATGGCCATCAGCTCGAGGCCATGGTGCCCACCGCCATCGGGCCGTGGACCTATGTGCCCACGCCCGGCATCGTGATGCCGCGCACAGAGGGCACATTGTCGGCCAAGATCTATGGCCAGCAGTTGAGCCGGGTCTATCTTGCCGAGGATCGCCTGCCGATCATCCTCGTCATTGCCTATGGCCCGGTGCAGAACGACCTGTTGCAGCTGCATCGACCGGAGGTCTGCTATTCGGCGGTGGGCTTCGAAATCTCGCAGACCGTCAAGCGTGCGCTGGCCATTGCGCCGGGCGTGGTGCTGCCGGCGCGCGAACTGGTGGCGCGATCGGAACAGCGCACCGAGACCATCACCTATTGGACCCGGGTGGGCGATGATCTGCCAACTAGCGGCACCGAACAGCGGCTGGTCAAGCTGCGCCAGCAATGGGCCGGCTATGTCAGCGACGGGATCCTGGTGCGGCTGAGCTGCACGGCGGCGCCCGATCCAGCCGTGCGCCAGGCGCTGAGCGATTTTGCGCGCCTGCTGGTCACGCACGTGCCGGCGGCAGACCGGCCGGCGCTGGTGGGCCGGCCGCTTTCGGCGCGGCTGGCAT
>NZ_WMHO01000449.1 GCF_010994245.1 Sandarakinorhabdus rubra | reverse complement strand
ATCGGCATCCTCAGGCGCGGCATCGGCGCGGCGGTCTCCGTTGCCACCATTGCCACCGCGGCGGCCACGGCGGCCACGGCGGCGGCGCTTGCGCTTGCCGCGATCTTCGCCGCCAGCTTCGGCGCGCTCGGCGGATTCACCATCACCATCCGCGTCGCTCTCGGCCTCATCGTCGCGAGTATCCGCGTCCGCCGCGTCGGCGTCAGCGCCGATCTCGGCCGGCTCCGCAGCGTCGTCGCCCGCCTTGCCGCGGCGACGGCGGCGGCCGCGCGTCTTGCGGGCATCGCCACGCTCCCGGCGCTCGCCGCCCTCGTCCTCGCCGGCCTCGTCAGCGTCGTCGGCCGCTTCGGCCTCGTCGGCATCCTCGCTGATCTTCACGATGGCGGGCAGCGGCTCCATTTCCACCTTCTTCGATGGCGGCGGGCCGGCGGTGTCGATCTCGAAACTGGGGCCAATCAGCGCGTCATCCGGCCGGGTGACGATGGAGACGCCATAAAGCTCCTCCAGTTCGGCCAGTTCGATGCGCTTGCGGTTGAGCAGATAGACTGCCACCTCCTCGCCGGCGCGCAGCGTCAGGTCGCTATGGCGGCCGCGCAGCGCCTCGGCTTCCAGCGCGCGCAGGGCGGCGAGCGCGGCCGACGCCACG
>NZ_WMHO01000448.1 GCF_010994245.1 Sandarakinorhabdus rubra | reverse complement strand
GCAGCGGGCGAGGCCAGCCGGAGATGAAGCCGGCGCATCAGCGGGTCCTCCACGGCAGGATGCGGGTGGTGAGCGTGAGCAGCAGGCGCACATCGCCGGCCCGGGTCGGCCCTGCGGCCTTCAGCGCCACGGCGCCCGACAGATCGAGCCGGGCCCGGTCATCCAGCACCACCCGCGTCCCGGCCCCGGCGGAAGCGAGGCTGACCGGGTTGGCCCCAGTGGCCGTGCCTCCACGGGACCAGGCCCAGCCGGCATCGGCGAACAGATAGGGCAGCAGGGCCAGCCGCGCCTGTTCGTCGAGCATCAGCGCATCGTGCCGCAGTTCGGTGCTGAAGGCGGCGCCATCATCACCGGTCAGCACGCCGGGGCCAAAGCCGCGCCCCACCGTGAAATTGCCCAGCGCAAAGCGTTCGAAACCCAGCACCGCGCCGCTGGCGATCTGGGCGCGCGGCTGGATGACAAGGCTGATGCGGCGGCCCAGCCGCGCCTCGGCAAGGCCGGTGAAACGCATCACCGTCGGCGTGGCGCTGCCATTCAACAGGCTGGGCGGCACGATGCCGGCGCAGGCCGCCGGATTGGCGAGGCAATCGGGGCTGGCGCCGAACAGGTCGAGCCCCTGCCGCGCCTCCAGGCTGGCCGCCAGCCGCCAGGCGGTGGTGCCA
>NZ_WMHO01000447.1 GCF_010994245.1 Sandarakinorhabdus rubra | reverse complement strand
GCTGCTGGCGGTCCTGCAGCTGGCCGTCCCGGCACAGGCCGCGCCCACCTATCCGCCGCTCACCGGCCGGGTCACCGATGCGGCCGGCGTGCTGACCCCCGAAGCGGCGGCGGCGCTGGAGGGGCGGCTGAAGGCGCTCGAGGATCAGGGCGGCACCCAGCTGGTGGTAGCCACCGTGGCTAGCCTCGAAGGCTATGAGATCGAGGACTATGGCGTCGGCCTGCTGCGCCACTGGGGCATCGGCCAGAAGGACGTGAACAACGGCGCCATCCTGCTCGTGGCCCCCACCGAGCGCAAGGTGCGCATCGAGGTGGGCTATGGCCTCGAAGGCGTGCTCACCGACGCCATGTCGAGCCAGATCATCCGGCGCGACATCATCCCCCGTTTCAAGGCTGGCGACATGGCCGGTGGCATCACTGCCGGCGCCGACAGGCTGATCACATTGCTCGCGCTGCCGCCCGATCAGCAGAAGCAGGCGGTGGCCGCCGCGCAGGCCAGCACCGAGAGCCGCGCCGACAGTGATGGCGTGTCGATCATCAAGGTGATCTTCTGGGTGATCGTCATCCTGTGGCTGATCGGTGCGACGGGCGGCGGTGGCGGCGGGCGCGGCCGGCGGCGCGGCCCGGTGATCATCTGGGGCCCCGGCATGGGCGGCAGCTGGAGCGG
>NZ_WMHO01000446.1 GCF_010994245.1 Sandarakinorhabdus rubra | reverse complement strand
GATCAGCGCATCGCCCGGCTGGTGCGCGCCGAGGTGGGAGAGGCGAACGGGCTGACCCTCGCTGATCTGGGCGTCGGCATCGCGCGGGACGGCAGCATCACCGTGGACAGCGCCCGGCTGGCTGCCCTGCCGCCGACGCGCCTTGCCGATGCCGAAGCGCTGCTGCGCGAACTGTCAGGCGCGGCCAGCCCGACCCGGCCCAACCGATTGGCCAGCATCGCCCAGTTGGCGTTGACGGCGAACGAGGGACTGACCCGCCAGCAGGCGCGGGCCAACCGCGATCTGGAGCGGGTCGAGGAACAGGCCGCCGCGCGGCAGGCGCTGCTTACCCGCCAGTTTGCGGCGATGGAGCGCAGCGTCGGCCTGTCCCGCGCGGCGCAGACCCAGATCGACCAGCTGGTGGCGCTGTGGACGGCTGACCGGGATCGTTGAGGCGCCTCAGGCGGCGCGCGGCTGCATTTCCAGACGGCGCATCTTCTCGATCAGCGTGGTGCGCTGCAGCCCGAGCAGGCGGGCGGTGCGGGCGATGGTGCCGCCCGACAGGGTGAGCGCCTCCCGGATATACGCCTGCTCCAGATCGGCCAGCAGCTGCTTGAGGTTGACGCCGTCGGGCCCCAGAGCCGGCTCCATGGGCCGCGCCGCCGCCTGGGCCGGCGGAGGCGCCGGGCTG
>NZ_WMHO01000445.1 GCF_010994245.1 Sandarakinorhabdus rubra | reverse complement strand
CGGGGTGGCCCGCTGGAGCGCGCGCCGCTGGCCGGCGCCGGGGTGCGGGTCGGAAGCCTGACCCGCGAAGTCGATGCGCTGAAGGTCGACGCCGCGCGTATCGCCAGCGGCGGCGAGGCCCGATACGCCGCAAGGCTCGACTGGCTGACCCGGCTGGAGGCCTTGGCCACCACTGCCGATGTTGCCGGCCGGGTCGGTGCCTTCTTTGACAGCGCCACAGCACTGGCCGCCGCGCCCACGCAGGTGGCAGCCCGCGTCGCCTTCCTGAGCGCCGCCGACGATGCGGCAGCCGCCTATGCCGGCCATGGCGCCGACCTCGAACGCCTTGCCGACGACGTGCGCGCCGAGGCCAGTATCTCCGTGCGCCGGGTGAACGATCTCGCCACCGCACTGGTGCGGGTGAACGAGCTGCTGCGCCAGGGCGACGAGGGCGACGTGGCCGCTGCTGGCCTGCTCGACAATCGCGACAGTCTGCTCGCTGACCTGGCGACCGAAGTGCGCATCACGGTGCAGGAAGGTGACCGTGGCGTGGTGACGGTGAAGCTGGGCTTCGGGCCATCGGCCGTCACGCTGGTGCCGCCCGTGGGCAATGCCGCGCGCATCGGTGTGGCGCCCGACGGGCAGAGCGTGCTGCTGAACCCCGATCACGCGCCGGTGCCACTGCGCCTGCCCGCCACTGGGCGCCTCGCCGGCCTGCTGGAGGCC
>NZ_WMHO01000444.1 GCF_010994245.1 Sandarakinorhabdus rubra | reverse complement strand
GCGGCTGCTGGCGCACCTCGAACGCGATGGCGCCACGATTGCGCGGCGCGATGACCTGCTGGATATTGCCCGCCGCATCGATGCCGGCGCCGGTGCGGCTGCGGCGGTGCCGCTGCCCAACCCGCCGCTGAAGCTGCGCCCGCGCCGGGTCAGCATCACCGAGATCGACACGCTGATCGCCGATCCCTTCGCCTTCCATGCCCGCCGCATCCTGGGGCTGGTGCCGCTCGATCCCATCGACCAGGACCCGACCGCCGCGCTGCGCGGCACGCTGGTGCACGACGTGCTGGAACGCTGGATCAAGGCCGGCCATGGCAAGCTGGATCAGCTGGAGCGCATCGCCACCGAGGTGCTGGAGGTGGAGGCGCGGCATTTCCCGCTGCTGGCCGCCGCCTGGGTGCCGCGCATGCGCGCCGCGCTGCGTTGGGCCGGCCAGCTGATCCTCGACCGCGAGAAGGACGGCTGGACGCAGATGCTGGCCGAGGTGAAGGGCGAGCTGCCGCTGCCCAACGGGATCACCCTTTCAGGGCGCGTGGACCGCGTGGACCGTCGCGACGGCGAGCTGCTGGTGGTGGACTACAAGACCGGGAAGCCGCCAACCATTGCCCGTGTGCGCGCGCTGGAGGCCAATCAGCTGGCGCTCGGCCTGGCGCTGGCCACCTCGGGCGCGCTGATCGGCGCCGATGGCCGGCCGCTGCCGGGGGG
>NZ_WMHO01000443.1 GCF_010994245.1 Sandarakinorhabdus rubra | reverse complement strand
CTCGCCGGCGGCGGCGTCATTCTGGCGGCGGCGCTGCTGCTGGTGATCGCGCTCGGCCTGCCGGGCCGCGCCTGGGCCGGCTTCGTGACGTGGACGGCGGCCAACGGCTGGGAGGTGCGCCATGTCGAGCTGACCGGCGCGCGCGAGCAGGACCGGCTGGCCATCTATGGTGCCGTTCTGAACGGGCCGACCAATGCCATGCTGGCCACCGATCTCGATGCGGTTCGCACCCGCCTTGCCGCCCTGCCGTGGGTGGCCGATGCCAGCGTGCAGCGCCGCCTGCCCGACACGCTGGTGATCGAGGTGATCGAAAGGAAGCCGGTGGCGCTGTGGCAGTATCGCCAGCATCTCGCCGCGATCGACATCACCGGCAAGCCGCTCACTGATCAGCGGCTGGAGCGCTGGAACGACTTGCCGATCCTGGTGGGCGCCGGCGCCAATGCCCATGTGAAGGACGCGCTGGCGCTGATCGCGGCAACGCCGCTGGGCCGCGAAGTCGATGCCGCCGTGCTGGTGGGCGGCCGCCGCTGGGACCTGAAGTTCAAGAGCGGCGAGACTCTGGCCCTGCCCGACCAGCCGGCACAGGCGAAGGCCGCGCTGGCGCGCTTTGCCCGGCTCGATGCCAAGGGCCCGGAACGGCTGCTGGGCGGGCGCTTCACCCGTTTCGACCTGCGCCTGCCTGGCCGCATGATCGTGGCCGGCCCGGCCGTGGCCAGCAGCCTC
>NZ_WMHO01000442.1 GCF_010994245.1 Sandarakinorhabdus rubra | reverse complement strand
CCCAATGGCACGATCGAGGCGGCGCTGGATGGCGATCTGGCGCGCATCGGCGCCGATGTGGCCGACACGCGCCGGCTGGAGGCGGCCGCTGCCGCCCTGAACGAGGATGCCCAGCGCGCCAACGCCGCCGTGTCGGCGGTCGATCTCGAGACCGAGGCGGCCGAGCTGACCCGGCTGCAGGCCGCCTATCGCGCCAATGCGCAGGTGATCGGCATCGCCCGCGACCTGTTCGACCAGATCCTGGGTCTCACGCGATGATCCCCACGCTCTCCACCCGCGCCGGCCATGACGCGGCCTTGAGCCGCCTCAACAGCCTGTCGCGCCAGCTGGCCGAGGTGCAGCAGCAGATCGCGACCGGACGCAAGATCCTGAAACCGGGCGATGCCCCGGTGGCCTTCGCGCGTGCCGCGACGCTGAAGCGCGCCGATGCCATGGCCGACGCGCAATCCCGCGCCATGGATGCTGCCATGTCCCGGCTGGGCAGCAGCGAGACGGCGCTGGCCGGCATTGCCGAGCTGGCGATGCGGGCCCGCGAACTGGCGCTGGCGGCTGCCAACGACAGTTTCAACGCCAGCGACCGCGCCAGCATGGCCTCCGAGGTGCGCGAACTGCTGCTGGCCGCCCGCGCGCTGGCCGAAACCACCGGCCCGGATGGTGAGGCGTTGTTTGCCGGCGCCGGCACGCCGCCGGCCTATGCCGATGACGCGCAAGGCCTGGCCGCCTGG
>NZ_WMHO01000441.1 GCF_010994245.1 Sandarakinorhabdus rubra | reverse complement strand
GGTCGAGCCGGAGCCCGTGGCGCCGCCGCCCGGCTTTGCGGTGATCCGGCAGGGCCAGCTGCTGCAGATGGCGGCCGGCGACTTGCCCGCGGCGGAAGCTTGCGCCCACGCCATCGTGCCGCTGGGCGATGACGATGCCCCGGCCATGCAGGCGCTGGCCGCGCTCACCCAGCCCGGACCCTTTGCCAGCCACACCCACGAGATGGGCCGCTTTATCGGTGTGAAGCGCGATGGGCAGTTGCTGGCGATGGCCGGCGAACGCATGCCGCCGGCCGGCTTTGGCGAGGTGAGCGGCGTCTGCACCCACCCGGAAGCGCGCGGGCTGGGTCTGGCCGCCGCGCTGTCCCACGCGGTCGCCGCCCGCATCTTCGCCCGCGGCGACCGGCCCTTCCTGCACTGTTGGCCCGACAATCAGGTGGCGATCAGCCTCTATGAACGGCTCGGCTTCTCGCCCTGCGGCCAGCCATGGCTGACGGTTCTGGAGCGTCACACGAAGCTGTAGGGATCGACGTCCACCACCACGCGCACATTCGATGGCAGCGCCACGCGGCCCAGCCAGTCGCGCAAGGTGGCCGGCAGCGCCACGTCGCGCCGGGCCTGCACCAGAAGCCGGTGGCGGTGCCGGCCGCGCAGCATGGCCAGTGGCGCCGGCGCCGGGCCCAGCACCATCAGGCCCTCGGCGCGCTGTGCGGCGGCGCCCAGCGCGTCGGCGGCGGCCTTGGCCGCGGCCGCA
>NZ_WMHO01000440.1 GCF_010994245.1 Sandarakinorhabdus rubra | reverse complement strand
CTGTCAGGCGGCGAGCTGCAGCGCGTGGCGATCGCGCGGGCGCTGGCGGCGCGCCCCGCCCTGCTGCTGGCCGATGAGCCGACCGGCAACCTTGATCCCGACACCGCCGGGCGGATCCTGGCGCTGCTCCTCGGCCAGGCCAGGGACAACGGCGCGGCCGTGCTGATCGTCACCCACAGCGAGCGGGTGGCGGCCGCCGCGACGCGCACCTACCATCTCACCGCAGCCGGTCTTGCCCCTGCCGGCCACCCTGCTGGCTGAGGGCGCCGCCTTGGCAAGCTTCCAACCGGTGGCAACGCGCTGGCTGCTGGCCGGCGAATGGCGGTCCCAGCCGGCGCGGCAGGCCATCGCGGTGCTGGCGATTGCCGTGGGCGTGGCGCTGGGCTTTGCCGTCCATCTCGTCAATTCCGCGGCCTTAAGCAGCTTTGGCCAGGCCATCGCCTCGGTCTCGGGCCGGGCCGATCTGGCAGTGCGCGCCCGCACGCCGGCGGGCTTTGACGAAAGCCTCTATCCGCGGCTCGCCCGGCATGACGGCGTGGCGGCCGCCAGCCCGGTTGTCGAACTGGCAGCCAGCTGGGGCCGGCTGGCAAGACCGGGGTCTGCCGCTGGCCAGGGTGGGCGGCTCACCCTGATCGGCGTTGATCCGTTGCGGGCCATTGCCGTCACCCCCGCGCTGGCCGGCGTGGCGCGGCGCGGGCAAGGCGGGGTGGGCAACCGGCCAGACTGGCAGGCC
>NZ_WMHO01000044.1 GCF_010994245.1 Sandarakinorhabdus rubra | reverse complement strand
AGCCCGCAGCCTGGGCGCCGCTGGCGGCGATTGCGCTGCTGCTGACCTTCGCCGCCGCCATGGCGATCAACATCGGCCGCGGCCGGCGCCACATCGATTGCGGCTGCGGCCATGCCGGGCTGCGCCAGCAACTGGGCTGGGGCAAGGTGCTGCGCAACGTGGGCTTGGCACTTGCGTTGCTACCCGGCCTGCTGCCGGCCGTTCGCGCCAGCCTTGCCAGCGCCGATATCGTGGTTGCACTGGTGGGCGGCGGCGTCGTCTATCTTCTGATTCTGCTGTTCGAAACATTGCAGGGCCTGTCGGCAACCGCGCCGGGCCGGGTGCGGGGCTGAAGCGGGGACGCCATTGATGTCGAGCCTGATGATCATCAACGAAGTGCTGCAGTGGGCGGTTCTGGCCGCCCTGGTGCTGGCCGGGCTGGCGCTGGCCCGCCAGGTCGGCGTGCTGCACGTGCGGGTGGCGCCGGCCGGCGCGCTAGATGCCAATCGCGGCCCGGCGGTGGGCGAGGCGGTGCCGGCGATGGCGCTCACCACCCTCGATGGCCGGCCCTTCGCGCTGGGGGGCAGCCGTTCGGGTGCTGTCCGCCTCCTGATGTTCGTGTCGGCCCAGTGCCCGCTGTGCAAGGGCCTGATCCCGGTTGCCAAGTCGTTCGCGGCGGCCGAGCGGATCGACCTGGTCTTCGTGGGTGACGATGATGCGGCCGTGCAGCAGGGCCTGGTCGCGGCGCAGGGGCTGGAGGCCTATCCCTTCATCAACAGCGGCGAGGTGGGCCGCCTGTTCGAAGTGGACAAGTTGCCCCATGCCGTGCTGCTCGATGCCGCGGGCAAGGTGTTGGCCAAGGGGCTGGTTAACAGCCGCGAACATCTGGAAAGCCTGATCATCAGCCACGAGATGGGCGTCGCCCATGTTCAGGACTATATTGCCGGCCTGCAGCCGGCCGCCGGCAAGGCGCCGACGGCAACAGCAGCATGACCGGGCCAAGCGAGGGGAAGAAGGGATGACGCGCATGAACATCGATGCCCTGGGCGAAAAGCTGCTGCGGTCCTTTGCCGGCCGCTCGTCACGGCGCTCTTTCCTCACCAAGCTGGGTGCCACCATCGTGGCCGCGCCGGCCTTCCCGCTGCTCCCCGTGAGCCGCGCCAACGCCGGCCAGAAGGACCGTTCGCCGGAGGCCAAGACGGCCTTTGCCCGCAATGCGCAGACCAAGGACGATACCAAGTGCGATTACTGGCGCTATTGCGCCATCGATGGCTCGCTGTGCAGCTGCTGCGGCGGTGGCGTCAGCAGCTGCCCGGCCGGCACCGAGCCGTCGCCGGTGTCGTGGGTGGGCACCTGCATTAACCCGGACAATGGCAAGTCCTATCTGATCGCCTATCGCGACTGTTGCGGCAAGGCTGGCTGCGGCCAGTGCGGCTGCGACAACACCGATCGCGAAACCCAGCTGTACATGCCGCAGCTCAACAACAACGTCATCTGGTGCTTCGGCACCAGCAGCATGGAGTACCACTGCTCCACTGCAGTGCTGGTCGGCGAGGCGCAGTAATGCGCGTCGGCGTTGCGATGGCCGCGATGCTGGCGCTGGCCAGCGCCGCGGCCGCGCAGCGATCTGCGACACCCCCGCCTGTCGAAAGCCAGACTCCGCAGCAGCGGGCGGCGCTGGGCAGTTATTCCGCCACCATGACGCAGCCGCAGTCCGACTATGTCGAACATTGCGGCGGCTGCCACGGCATCCACGGCAACGCCGCGCCGGCCGATCTGCCGACCCTGCAGAACCGCGTCGGCTGGTTCATGTGCCTGCCCGAGGGGCGCGCCTATCTGGTGCGGTTGCCCAATGTCTCGCGCAGCCGCGTGGACGACAATGATCAGCTGGCCGAGCTCTTGAACTTCATGGTGTTTGGCCTGGGCGGTGCATCGGTGCCGGCGGGTGCCGCGCCCTTCACCGGCGCCGAGGTGGCGCGCCACCGCACGTCGCCCTTCACCTCGGTATCGCTGATCCAGACCCGCAAGCTGCTGGTCGAAAAGCTGATCCGCCAGTGCAAGGCACCGGCCTCGCTGCGGCTGATGTATCCCGGCCAGACGGCCCCCGCCCCCACGGCGGCCCGGCCCGGCGCCGGCACCTATGGAGGCAAGTCGGGCTGAGACTCAGGACGCGAGCGCCAGCTCCGTGGCCTGCGCGATCGCCCGCTTGGCGTCCAGCTCCGCCGCCTCGTCGGCGCCGCCGATCAGGTGGGCCTTCATGCCCTTTGCCGCCAGTGCATCATAGAGGCTGCGCTCCGGCTCCTGCCCGGCACAGATGATCACCGTGTCGACCGCGAACAGGGTCGGCTCTCCGTTCACCAACGCGTGCAGGCCCTCGTCGTCGATCTTGAGGTAGGTGACGCCGCCCAGCATCTTCACCCCGCGCCGCATCAGCGACAGGCGGTGGGTCCAGCCGGTGGTGCGGCCCAGCGTCTTGCCGGGGGCGCCATCGCGGCGCTGCAGGATCACCACCTCCCGGTCGGCCTTCTCGATGTGCATCTCGACACCGGTGACGCCGCCGCGCGGGTGGGCAGCAAAATCGACGCCCCATTCCCGGCAGAAGGTCGGGATGTCGAGCGCGGCCGACGGCCCGGCATGGGTGATCAGCGTGGCGACATCAAAGCCGATGCCGCCAGCGCCCATGATCGCCACCTTGCGGCCGATCGGCCTGCGGCCCAGGATGGCATCGATATAGGGCACCGCCTTCGGGTGATCGATGCCGGGCAGATCGGGCACGCGCGGCCGGATGCCGGTGGCCACGATCACTTCGTCATGGCCGGCGGCGACCAGCATGTCGGCATCGGCACGAGTGTTCAGCTTTAGCGTGATGCCCAGCTTGTCGATCATCCGCGCGAAATAGCGCAGCGTCTCCGAAAACTCCTCTTTGCCCGGCACGCGCTTGGCGAGGTTGAACTGCCCGCCAATCTCCGACGCGGCATCATAGAGCGTCACGCGGTGGCCGCGCTGCGCGGCTTCCACCGCAAAGGCCAGGCCCGCCGGCCCGGCACCCACCACGGCCAGGTTGCGCGGGCTTGCCGGCCCCTTCGCCACCAGCAGGGTTTCGTGGCAGGCGCGCGGATTGACCAGGCACGAGGTCAGCCGGCCGGTGAAGGTGTGATCCAGGCAGGCCTGGTTGCAGGCGATGCAGGTGTTGATCTCATCCTCGCGGCCGTCACGCGCCTTGTTGACCAGATCCGCATCGGCCAGCATCGGCCGCGCCATCGAGACAAGATCGGCATGGCCGGCGGCGAGCACCTGTTCCGCCACGTCGGGCATGTTGATGCGGTTGGAGGTGATCATCGGCACGTTGACGTGCTTCCTGATGCGCCCCGTCACCTCGGCAAAGGCGGCGCGCGGAACCATGGTGGCGATGGTCGGCACCTGTGCCTCGTGCCAGGTGAAGTGGGTGGAGATGATGGTGGCGCCGGCCGCTTCGACGGCCTGCGCCAGCTGGATCACCTCGTCGCCCGACATGCCGTCCTCCAGCATGTCCATCGCCGGGATGCGGAAGATCAGGATGAAATCATCGCCGACGGCGGCGCGGGTGCGGCGGATCACTTCGACGGGGAAGCGCATGCGGTTCTCGAAACTGCCGCCCCATTCATCCTCGCGCCGGTTGGTCTTCTCGACGAGGAACGTGGAGAGGAGATAGCCGGCCGAGCCGATGATCTCGACACCGTCATAGCCCGCCGCCTTCGCCTGGCTCGCGCAGTTGGCGAAATCGGCCAGTTGCTTCTCGATGCCAGCGGCATCCAGCTCGTTGGGGGTATGGCGGCCGATGCGCGAGCGGACGGCCGACGGCGCCACACAGTCGGGCGTGCCAGCGAGCGGCCCGGCGTGCAGGATCTGGAGGACGATCTTCACCTCTGGCGCGGCGCTATGCACGGCATCGGTGACGATGCGGTGCTGGGCGGCTTCCTCTGGTGTCGACAGCTTGGCGCCGCCGCCGCCTTCATGGTTAGGCGCGATGCCGCCGGTGATGATCATCCCCACCCCACCGCGAGCACGAGCGGCGAAATATTCCGCCATGCGCGGGAAACCATCGGCAAGGTCTTCCAGCCCGGTGTGCATGGAGCCCATGAGGATGCGGTTTTTCAGCGTGGTGAACCCCAGGTCGAGGGGGGTGAACACGCGCGGATAGCGGGGATGCGGAGCCATGGCGCATGGCTATCAGCACGGGTGCCGAGCGTCATCCTCCCTTAAGCGCGCGGGGGCATGAAATGTGCATTCGTGGAATATTGTTTCACCAGCGATTCGAGGGTGAGGATGTTGCCGCATGACGCCTGACACCAGGCCAAACGACGATCTGGCCGCCCGCTATCGCGCCCTGCCGGCCAGCATCGTGCACGACGTGATGCGTGCCGCCGACCTCAGCCTGCGCGTGTTGCCGCCGACGCTGCGCCCGATCGCGCCCGGCAGCCGCATCAGTGGCCCGGCCTTCACGGTCTCGGGGCGAAGCGTGACCGGGCACGATCCGCACGAGACGCTGCTGGCCTGGACGGCGATGCTGTCACGCGTGCCGGCGGGCCATGTGCTGGTGATGCAACCGAACGACAGCGACGTGGCCCACATGGGCGAATTGTCGGCCGAAGCACTCACGCTGCGCGGCGTGCTCGGGGCGATCATCGATGGCGGCTGCCGCGATGTCGACCGCGTCAACGCCATCGGCCTGCCGGTCTTCTGCCGCTACTTCACGCCGCGCGACGTGGTCGGCCGCTGGCTGCCGCACGGCTTCGGCGAACCGGTGGTGATCGGCGGCTGCAGCATCGCCACCGGCGACATGATGGTGGCCGATACCGATGGCATCTGCGTGGTGCCGCAGGCCGAGGCGCACGCCGTGGCGGCGGCGGCCGAGACCGCCATGACCACGGAGAACCTGGTGCGCACCGCCATCCTGGCCGGGGTCGATCCGGAAACCGCCTATCGGCGGCACGGCAAGTTCTAGGATCAGCGCCCCGGCAGGCAGGCCGGGCCGGCCGGCGTGAAGCTCTTGTAGGTGAGGATGAATTCCTGGTGGCCCAGCGCTTCCGAACAGGTGCGCGTGCCGCCGGCAACGGCCGTCACCAGCGCCGCGATCTCGGCGCCCACCGTGTCGAGATCGGCCCGGCCTTCGAGGATGCGGCCGGCATCGATGTCCATGTCCTCGGGCAGGCGGCGGAACGTGTCGGGATTGGCGCACACCTTGATCACCGGGGAAATCGCCGAACCAACCACAGAGCCGCGTCCGGTGGAGAACAGGATGACATGGGCACCGCAGGCGATCAGTTCGACAATCTCGGCATTGTCGGCGATGTTGGGAAAGCCGAAGCGCACCTCGCCATCGGGCACCACGTCGAGCAAGTAGAGCCCGCCGCCCGGCGGCTGATCGCCCGGCTTCAGGAGGCCGACGATCGGCGAGGCGCCCGACTTGGCATAGGCGCCCATGCTCTTTTCCTCCTGGGTCGTCAGCCCGCCATCGGCATTGCCGACCGCGAAACTGCCATGGCCCAGCGTGGTGTAATAGCGGGCGGCCTTGTCGACACAGGCGACGATCTCGGCGGCAAGTTCAGGCGTGGCCGCGCGGCTCGCCATGTGGCCTTCACAGCCGATCAGCTCGCCGGTTTCCTCGAAGATGCCCGCCGCGCCGGCCGCAATCAGCCGATCGAAGGCACGGCCGATGGCAGGATTGGCGGTGAGCCCGCTGGTGCCATCTGAACCACCGCAGATGGTGCCGATCACCAGCTCCTCGGGCGCCAGCGGCACCGTCGCCTGCGCGGCCAGCACCGGCAACGTGCCCGCCACCCAGGCCCGGCCGCGTGCAATGCTGCTGCGGGTGCCTCCCGCCTCCTGGATCACCAGCAGTTCGGCGGGCCGGCCACTGGCGCGCACCACCTCCAGCAGGCGCCGCCTCGCAAAGCTCTCGCAGCCCAGCGACACCAACAGCACGGCGCCAACATTGGGATGGCAACACAGCCGCTCCATCATCGCCTGCGCATAATCATTGGGATAGCAGCCGGGAAAGCCGATCAGCTGCACGTCGCCGTCGTCATGGCGCTCGGCAATGGCGCGGGCGACATGGTGCGCGCACTCGACGAGATAGGCGACCAGCAGCACGTTGCGGATGCCCTTGCGCCCATCGGCCCGCCGCCAGCCCCTCATGGCCGGTCTCCGGCGCCGGCGGTTGCCAGATAGTCGCTGGCCAGATTGTGCAGATGCACCCAGGCGCCGGCCGGGATATCGCGCGTCGCCGATCCGATGCTGGCGCCATACTTGATGACGCTGGCACCGCGCGGGATCGGACGGCGGGCCAGCTTGTGGCCAAGCGGCACTGCATCCGGCAGCACGATCTCGTCTCCGCCGTCCACCAGCCGCTGCCCTGCCGGCAGGTCGCGAACCGCGATCAGCACATTGTCCTCCGGCGCCAGCAACAGGACAGGCTGGCCGGCGCTCATGCCGCCACCTCGAGCACGCAGGCTTCGGTGGGCGCGGCCGCACTGTCGATCACCAGATCATCGCCGTCGCGCCGGCAGGCGAGCGGCGGGCCGTCCAGCAGCGACAGGCCGGCGGCACCGCCCCAGCCGGGTAGGCGCGGCGGCAACGGCCCCGCCACCAGGGCAAAGCGCTGGCGGCCAACGCACACCGGCAGCACATCGCTGCCATCCTGCTGCACCTTGGGCAGCGTGGTGTCGGGCCGGCTGCCGTAAATGGCGCGGCCATGGGCCTTCAGGAAGGCACCAAGGTGCGCGAGCGGCCCGGCCTGCTCGTCCGGAATGCTGCCATCGGCGCGCGGCCCGATGTTGATGAGGAGGTTGCCGCCGTTGCCAACAATGCGCAGGAACATCGCCACCAGCGCGTCACCCGACAGATAGTCGGCATCGATCTCGTTGGCCTTGTAGCCAAAGCTGTGGCCGACGCCGCGCACCGTCTCCCAGGCGACATCCCCCATGCCGGCGCTGGTGGCATATTCGGGCGTGCGGTGATCGAACACCGGCGGCACATCGGGCGCAAAGGCAAAGCCGGGCGTGCGAATGGCGTCGGAAATGGCGCGGTTGAAGGCGGCCCGCGCCGCCGGATCGGCCATGGCGGCGTGGCCGGGCGTGGGCAACTGGAAGCGATCGTTGATCAGCCGATCCTCGCGGTCGTTGTAATAATCGGCCAGCAGCGCCCACAGGTCGCCAGCATCGGGATAGCCGATATCATTCCACAGGATATCGGGATCGGTGGCGGCGATCAGCTCGCGGTAATGATCGCGCATCATCTGGCGCGCCAGCGAGCCAGCCGGCAGGGCGGCGCGCATCTCGCCCAGATTGGCAATGGGCTCGGGGTTCAGCGTCCAGTCCAGCCCGGCACTGTAATAGACCCCGAAATGGAGCCCCCGGGCACGGGCGGCCACCGCCATTTCGCCGATCAGGTCGCGCGGCGCGTGCCAGCTGCGCCCGCGCAGCGGGTTGGAAAGCTGCGTCGGCCACAGGCAATAACTGTCGTGATGCTTGGTGATGGGCACCACGTAACGGGCACCGATGCGGGCGATGAAGTCCATCAGCGGCGCCGCCGACCAGCTGGCTAGCCCTGCTTCAAACGCCTCCCGAAACGCCGTGTAGGGCGCATCGCCAAAGCGCTCGCGGTGCTGGGCGGCGGTGGGGCCATCGGCGAACTTCAGGCTGTTTTCATACCATTCGGCATAGGGCGTCAGCTTCAGCGCATCATCGGGCCGATCGGCCAGCAGCTTCACCACGTCAACCCCGCGCGGGGCGAAGGCCGGCACCGAATAGAGACCCCAAGTGATCATCACCCCCAACTTGGCATCGCGCCACCAGGCCGGCACCGGGTGGGCGGCGAGGCTGTCGGGATCTGGGCGATAGCGCGTCATGGGCGGACAGTTCACTGGTAAAACATCGATTTATAAGCATCTAACCACGGTGTGTCGGCGCTGGCAAGGCGCATTCGGCCGCGCTACCGCTTGCGCCATGCTGGCACATGTGAAATGCTTGTTCACAAATAAATCAAAGGGGGGAGCGATGGAATATCGGCCACTGGGCAGGACGGGGCTGTCGGTCAGCACCCTGTCGCTGGGCGGGCTGTTCGTGTCGGCGGCCGGCGGACCGTTCGAGCGCGCCCGCGAGGCGGTGCACCACGCGCTGGCGCGCGGCGTCAACTATATCGACACGGCGCCCATGTATCTCGACAGCGAGTCCGTCCTGGGCCGCATCCTTGAAGGCCAGGCGGCGCCGGTCATCCTGTCGACCAAGCTGGGGGCGCGCCCGCAGCCGTTCGATCCGCGCAATGCCGATGCCCTCCTGGAGTCGTTCGAAACCAGCTGCCGGCTGCTCGGCCGCAAGACGATCGACATATTGATGATCCACGAACCGGATCGCCCACGCCAGTTCGACTGGTGGGAGGCGATGGATGAAGCCCGTGGCCCGGTGATGGAGGTGATCGACCGGCTGAAGGGCGAGGGGCGCATCCGCTTTGCTGGGCTGGGCGGCACCACCGCCTATGACATGGCCCGCCTCATC
Source organism: Sandarakinorhabdus rubra (assembly GCF_010994245.1). Classification (GTDB taxonomy): domain Bacteria; phylum Pseudomonadota; class Alphaproteobacteria; order Sphingomonadales; family Sphingomonadaceae; genus Sandarakinorhabdus; species Sandarakinorhabdus rubra. Next base: position 5,999 of record NZ_WMHO01000044.1, on the reverse strand, counting down.
CGGACCGGCCGCTTCGATGTCGTGCTCACCGCCTTCAACACCAGCCTGCTGTGGCGGGAGGCCTGGCACGAGGTGATCCCGGCCGCCGCCGAGCACGGCGTGGGCATTGTCGCCGGATCGCCACTACAGCAGGGCGCGCTGGCCCGGGTGTGGCGCGAGGAGGTGGAAAGCGCCACCTGGCTGTCGAAACCGCGGCGCGAGCAGTTCCGCAAACTCTATGCGCTGGTCGATACGGTCGGTATCCCGCTGCCGGAACTGGCGCTGCGCTTCCTGCTGTCAGAACCGCGCATAGCCACCATCCTGATGGGCGCCCGCAGCGTCGACGAAGTGGACGCCAATGTCGATGCCATCGCCAGGGGGGCGCTGCCGGCCGACCTGCTGGGCCAGCTCGACGAGATCGCCGCCATGGTGCCGTTCCGGCCGCACGATGAGCCCTTCGCCCTGCCGTTTGGCCGTGCCTATGCCGGCACGCCGGCGGCTGGCCCAGTCTGATCCGATTGCACTGAGGAGACCGGCCATGCGCGCCGCCGTTGTCGAACGCCCCGGAGAACTCGTCATCCGGACCCTGAGCGATCCCGTGCCCGGGCCCTATGAGGTGCTGACCCGCCAGCTGTTTGGCGGGGTGTGCGCCGCCACCGATCGCCACTTGGTGGAGGGTGAACTGCCGATCCCCGGGATCAGCTATCCGTTGATCCTGGGCCACGAGGCGATCGGCGAGGTGGTCGCCATCGGCCCAAAGGTGCGCCACCTGAAGGCCGGCGACCTCGTCACACGCACCGGAGCGCCGGCCACCGATGGCTGTGCCGCCTATTGGGGCGGCTTTGCCGAGCTGGGGCTGGCCCGCGATGTCGTGGCGATGCGCGAGGACGGCCTGCCCGAAAGCGAATGGCAACCGCACCTGATCAACCGCGTGCTGCCGCCGGGCACCGATCCGGCCGCTGCCACCATGATGATCACCTGGCGCGAGACGCTGAGCTATCTCACCCGCCTCGGCCCTGTGGCGGGCAAGCGCCTGCTGGTCATCGGGTCGGGCGGCAACGGCTTTTCCTTCCTGGTGCTGGCGCGCGCGCTGGGTGCCGATGCCGTGGCCATGGTGGGCAACCCCGGCTGGGCCGATCTGGCGGCGCGCGCCGGCGCGGCGGGCTTTGCCGACTATCGCGACCCCTCGGCCATCGCCGCCCTGTCGCGCATCGGCGGCCCTGGCGGCTTTGACCTGCTGATCGACGCGGTCGGCCACACCGGCGGCATCGAGGGGGCCCTGCCCCTGATGGCGCCTGGGGCCGGCATCGGGCTTTATGGCATCGAGGCACTGGGCGAGCGCATGGCGGCCCTGAAGACAATCGCGGCACAGGGATTCCGCGTGCACGGCCCCGGCGACTATTCCGAAGGCGAGGCCCACGACCAGGCGGTGGCGCTGCTGACCGCGGGCGCGCTGGATGCCCGGATCTGGTTCGATCCGGCCCGGCCGTTCGCGCTCGATCGCATCCATGACGCGGTTGCCGCCGTGGCGGCGCGGCAAAGCCTGAAGGCGGTGGTGCGCATCTCCGGCTGACGGCCTGTGTGACCACTTGTCTTTCGAGGCCATCATGCCATGAAGGGCCGATGTTGATGGTCCAGCCATGAGCGAAACGGGAACCCGCTATTCGGCGCCGGCCCTCGACAAGGGGCTGGATATCCTTGAGCTGCTTGCCGAAAGCAGCCAGCCGCTGTCGATGGGCCAGATCGCCGACCGTCTGAGCCGCTCGAAGGGCGAGATTTTCCGCATGCTGGTGGCACTCGAGCGCCGGCGCTACATCATGCGCGACGAGGCGACCGAGGGGTTCCTGATCGGCAACCGCCTGTTCGAGATGGCGATGAAGACAGCGCCGACCCGCAATCTGGTGGCCACCGCCATGCCCCATATCTCGGCGGTGGCGCACGCGCTCGACCAGTCTTGCCACCTCACCGTCCTGTCCGACACGCAGATCGTGGTGATCGCCCGTGTCGAGGCGCCCGGCGAACTGGGCTTCGCGGTGCGGCTTGGCTATCGGCGGCGCGCCGATCATTCCACCTCGGGCCGCGTGCTGGCCGCCTTTGCCAGCCCGCCAGACCGCCAGCGGCTGATCAACAGCCTGGCCGCCGCCCACCCGGATTTCGACCGCGCCGGATTCGAGGCGCGGATCGAGCGGATCGCCCGGCTCGGCCATGAACAGGGGCCGAGCCGCACGGTGCGCGGCGTCACCGACATCGGTGCGCCGATCATCGGCGAAACCGGCTGGGCGGTCGGCGCGCTCACCGTGCCGTTCATCCTGCGCGACGGCAACCATGCCGGGCTGGACGACGCGATTGCCGTGGTGATGCGTGAGGCCGCCGCCATTTCGGCCGATCTTGCCGTCGGCATGCCGGGGCTGGCCACCAGCGCCTGAGCGCCCGCCAGCCGCATCGTTCGGCGTGGCATATGTGAAGTTGCATTTTATGCCTGCAATGGCCATCATCGGCGGCGCTCGCATTATGCGGCGCACGGATGGGGAGATCCGGCTGATGGATGCGCAAACGCGGCAAGGCAGCGCTGCAGCAGGTAACGATGTTCCGGGCGGCTGGCGCTTCTTCCTGTTCGCCTCCCCGCAGTTGGCGTTGGCGACGCTGGGCCTGCCGATCGTCATCTACCTGCCGGCCTATTATGCCGGGCCGCTCGGCCTCGGGCTGGCGGCCACCGGCTTCATCTTCATGCTCACCCGCTTCTGGGACGTGTTCACCGATGGTCTGTTCGGCTGGGCCGTGGATCGCTTTCCGACCCGCTGGGGCCGGCGCAAGGTGTGGATGCTGATCTCGACGCCGCTGATGGTGATTGGCACGGTCGCCATCTGCTTCCCGCCGGCCGGCGCCGGCAGCCTCTATCTCTTCTTCTGGCTGACCTTCATCTACATCTGGTGGACGCTGATCCATCTGTGCCACATCGCCTGGGCGGCCGAACTATCTGACAAGTATGACGAGCGCTCGCGCATCCAGAGCCGGGTGCTCGCAGTCTATTTCTCCGGCCTGCTGCTGGTGCTCACCGCCCCGCTGGCGGTCGGCGCGATCATCGGTGACACCGGCCTTGAAACCAAGGTGCAAGCGATGGGCGTCTATGCCGCCGTGCTGCTGCCGATCACGGTGGGCGCCGCCCTGCTGGTGGCAAAGGAGCGTCCGCCGCCAACGCGCGCCGTGGGTGAGCGGCAGATGGGCTTCGTCGAAGGCCTCAAGGTCGCTGCCCGCAATCCGGCGCTGCTGCGCCTGCTGGGCGTGGACATGCTGGCAGGCCTTGCCGGCGGCACCGCCAGCGGCCTGTTCGTCTATGTCACCACCGAGCTGTTCCGGCTGGAAGGTGCGCTCAAGATCGGCGGCGTGGCGCTGGACCCTGGCGCGCTCCTCATCTTCACCTATGCCGGCGCCTTCTTCGGCGTGCCCTTGTGGCTCAAGCTCTCCTACCGCATCGGCAAGCACCGCGCTGTCGCCACCTCGGCGCTGGTGACCATCGCGGCCTTTGCCTATGCAATGGCGATGCCCAAGGGCGATTTCCTGGCCGCGGCGGTCTTCTATCTGGTCAACGGCGTGGCCTTTGGCGCGGCCCCCTTCCTCGACCGCGCCATGCTGGCCGATGTCGTCGACCTCGATCAGACACAAAGCGGTGAGCAGCGTACCGGCTTCTTCTTCGCGCTGATGTCGATGACCAACAAGATCGGCTATGCGCTCCCCGTCGGCATCCTTTATCCGGTGCTGGAACTGGTCGGCTACAATCCCAACGGCGGCAACGGGCCAGAGGCCATCGCCTGGCTGACCGCCATGTTCGTGGGCGTGCCGGTGCTGTGCAAGCTGCTGATCGTGGCGCTGACCTGGAACTTCCCGATCACCCGCGAGATGCAGGCCGCCCTGCGCGCACAATTGAACGCGCAGGATGGGACTGCCAGCTGACGGGAAACGCCAGGTCAGTCCGGCAGATTGACGTGCACGACCCCCGCATCCACTCGGACTGCATAGGTGCGTAAAGCCACGCATGCCGGCAGTCTGCGCGGTGATCCATCGCGAATGTCAAACCGCCCGTTGTGCTTGGGACAGGCGATCAGATAGCCATCTAGCAGACCATCGGCCAGATGGGCCTGTTCGTGCGTACACAGGCCGTCGGACGCATAAATCGCGTCATCCGACGTGCGGTAGATTGCATAGCTCTTTCCGGCGTGATCCCACCGCGCGACATCGTCGGCGTCGATCGCGTCAACAGGCAGGGCGGCGACCCAGGGCATTTGCGGCTCCTCAGTGCAGAAGGCGCGGGCCGATCCTGGCCGGGCCGGCTCCGGATGGCAATTGCTGATCGATCCAGTGATCAGGATCATGCAACTGCCGGCGCAGCACCGGGAAGAGTTCCCACCAGGTTTCGATCAGTCCCTTGGGTTCCGGGCAATCATGGCGAATGCAGGCATGCAGCGCAGGCAGCGCATGATAGGGTACCATGGGGAACATGTGGTGCTCCAGGTGATAGTTCATGTTCCAGTAGATGAAGCGCAGCGGCAAAGGCAGCAGCATGGTCCGGCTGTTCAGCCGGTGGTCGAGGACATCCTCCGCCAGGCCGGCATGCTGCGGCAGGGCGAGCAGCATCAGCAGCCAGATACCGTAAAGGCGCGGCAAGCTGATCAGCATGGCGGGCAGGATTGATCCGGACCAAAGGCACGCCGCGAACACGCAGGCGTGGATGGCAAGATGCACCCTGGCCGCCTGTGTCGCTGCCGGCAGTTGATCGGCCGGGACAAAATCACGTTCGTCGGGCGAAAAATGGCCACGTGCGTGACTGATCAGAACCCGCATGTAACTCAGCCAGAGCGTCGTACCGCCGGTGACCAGCGCCTTCATCACCATTGCGGGTGGGCGCATCGTGCCGATTTCGCGGTCGCGGCCAACGATAGCCGTGTCGCTGTGGTGGCGCATGTGGCTCCACCGCCAGACCACCGGGTTCCAGAGCTGCATGAAACTGGCCAGTTGATAGAGGGCGTCGTTGAGCCAGTTTGTCTTGAACGGGGTGCCGTGCAAACTTTCGTGCCAGCGGCTGTCACAGGAGGTGCCGTAGAGGACACCATAGGCCATGAAGAATGGGACAGCCAACCAGCTGCCCCAGAAATGCACGCCGCCATAGCCGGTGGCCAACAGCAGCGCGAACCAGATGGCGGTATCGCGCAGGGCCGGGCCATTACGCCGCGCCATCAGTTGCTTGAGCGTCTTGCGATCGATTGGTGTCTGGTACCAGCTGGCGCTGGCCAGGCCGTCGGCAATGGCCTGTTCGCGTTCCGGGCCGGTCAACGCATAATTGCGCCGGACCCGGCCCATCCTAGTTGCTCCAGCCGCCGTCGATGATGTGGGCCTGGCCGGTGGTGTAGCTGGCCTCGTCGGACGCGAGATAGACGGCCAGCGCCGCCACCTCCTCCGGCTTGCCCAATCGCCCCATCGGCTGGCGGGCGATGAAGGCAGCGCGCGCCGCCACCGGATCGGCCTGTGCGTTGATGCGGCCCTCCAGCGACGGCGATTCCACCGTGCCGGGGCAGATGGCATTGGCGCGGATGCCGCGCGTGACGTAATCGGCGGCCAGCGCCTTGGTCAGCCCGATCACCGCCGCCTTGGTGGCGCCATAGGCAAAGCGGTTGGGCACGCCCCTGATCGAGGAGGCGACAGAGGCCATGTTGATGATGGTGCCGCTGCCGCGTTCCAGCATGCCGGGCAGCGCGGCCCGGATGGTGCGCACCATGCTGGTGACGTTGAGATCCCAGCTGAAGTCCCAATCCGCCTCGCCCATTTCGAGAATGGTGCCGTGGTGGACGAAGCCTGCGCAGTTGAACAGCACGTCGGGCGCCGGGCCGGCCAGGGCGGCCGCCACCGCCGCACCATCGCGCACGTCGAGCCGGGCGGTGGTGATCGCCGGCGCCTCGGCCTTGAGGCTGGCCAGCGCCGCCGCATCGATGTCGGTGGCGATCACGCCCGCGCCCTCGCGCGCGAAG
>NZ_WMHO01000439.1 GCF_010994245.1 Sandarakinorhabdus rubra | reverse complement strand
CCTGGCTGCCGGTGCCGGCCGCCGAGCCCGAAGGCCCGGTGTTCGATGCGCCGGTGCCGGCCGAAGCCCGCCGCCGCGGGGCGCCGCCACCGCGCCTGCGCGGGGCGGCCGAGACTTTGCCGGAAGGCGGCGCCGGATGATCGCGCCGCCGCCGCCGCCCGCCCTGTTGATGACGCCGCAGGAGCGGCGCCGCTGGCTGCTGTCGACCTGGCGCTATGCGGTGCCGGCGCTGGTCAGCATCCTGCTGCTTTTGGTGATGGTGGCACCGCTGCCGCTGCCGCTGCCGGCCATGCCGCAACTGTCCCTGATGGCGGTGCTGGCCTGGGCGCTGCTGCAACCGCAGTTGATGCCGCCCTGGATTGCCTTTCTGGTTGGTGGGGTGGCCGATCTGCTGTTCGGCCTGCCGCTGGGTGTCAATGCGACCGGCTTTGCGGTCAGCGCCGGGCTGATGCGCCTGCTGTCGCCGCTGTTCGGCCGCAATGGCCTGATGTTCGACTGGCTGGCGGTGAGCGGCCTGCTGCTCTGCCATGCGTTGCTGGCCGGCCCGCTGATGGCGCTGGCCGGGCAGCCGGTGCCGCTGTGGCCGCTGGCCCTGCAGTGGCTCACCAGCATCCTGGCCTGGCCGCTGGTGGCCCGCTTCTGCGCCGCCCTGCAGCGCCGCCTCGCCGCCAGCGTGCCCAGCTGGCGGGGCGGCTGATCGCGGGCGCGCGGGCATGGATGATCCTGTTCGCCGCATCGGCT
>NZ_WMHO01000438.1 GCF_010994245.1 Sandarakinorhabdus rubra | reverse complement strand
CGGCACCGATCGTGACCGCGCCCGGCTGGCCGGCACCGGCTTTGCCGCCGGGGTCATCAAGAAGGCCCGCGGGCGCGGCGCGCTGCTGGATGCGCTGCTCACCGCCGATGCCGCGCTGGCCGCCGAGCTCGACAGCCAGCAGTTCGTCTTCGACGATCTTTCCCAGCTCTCTCAGAAGGATCTGCAGCTGGTGCTGCGCGAGGTTGACCCGGCGCAGCTGGCGGTGGCGCTGAAGGGCGCCGCGCCTGCGGTGCGCGAACTGGTGTTCGCCGCCATGTCGAAGCGCGCGGCCTCCCAGCTGCAGGACGATCTGGCCGATCGCGGCCCGATGAAGCGGTCCGAGGTGGAAACCGCCCAGCGCGAGATCTGCCGGCAGGTGCGGCGGCTGGGCGATGCCGCTGCCATCACCCTGCCTACCCAGGCGGAGCCGATGCTGTGACCGCGCATGATCCGAAACTGTCGGCGCTGCTCGCCGGAGTGCCGCCGGCCACGGTGGCTGCTGCGCCGGGGCTCGCCCGGCTCCTGAGCAGCCTGATCGCGCCGGCCGACGCTGCCCCTCCCATGGCCGCGCCGGCGCCCGATATCGCCGCCCAGCTGGCAGCGGCGCGGGCCGAGGGCGAAGCCGCCGGCTGGGCGGCGGGCGAGGCGGCCGGACGCGCCGCAGCTGCGGCCGACCTGCAACCGCGCCGCGACGCGCTGACGGCCGCACTTGCCGCGGCGCAGGCCCTGACCAGCATCGACGAG
>NZ_WMHO01000437.1 GCF_010994245.1 Sandarakinorhabdus rubra | reverse complement strand
CCAGGCGCCGGCCGCAGCACCGCCGGCACAGGCTGCCGAGCCGCCGGCAGCCACTCCGCCGCCGCCGAAGGCTGCCCCAGAAAGGCCTGCCCCAGCCAAGGCCGCGCCGGCCAAGGTCGCAAAGGCCCCGCCTCCGCCACCGGAGACCGGCTGGCGCATCCAGCTTGGTTCCTATCCCAGCCAGCAGAGCGCACAGGCGGCGTGGAAGAAGCTCGCCGCCGCGAAGAAAGGCGACACCAGGGGCCTGAAGCCCAACATCTCGCGCTTTGGCGGGATGTGGCGGCTGCAGGTCGGGCCGTTCGAGACCCGCGCCGAGGCCACCTCCGGCTGCAAGAAGCTGGAGATCGGCCGTAACGGCTGTTTTGCCATCGACATCGGTGACTGAACGGCGGCAGCCCAACTGCGGCAGCTGCGGCTTGCCACCGCCCAGATGTCGCTGATCATCGCCAGCTACAACATCCACAAGGGGCTGGGCAGCGATGGCCGGCTGGCCCCGGAACGCACCCTTGACGTGCTCGACGAGATCGATGCCGACGTGGCGCTGCTGCAGGAGGCAGACACACGCTTTGGTGTGCGCACCGCGGTGCTGCCGGCGCCCTTGCTGGCGGGGCGCGGCTGGGTGGCGGCGCCGTTGGCCGACACGCTTGGCGGCGGTCATCGGGCGCTGGGCTGGCACGGCAATGCCATACTGGTGCGGCGCGGCGTCGAACTGGTGCACAGTCATCGCATCGCGCTGCCGGCGCTGGAACCGCGCGG
>NZ_WMHO01000436.1 GCF_010994245.1 Sandarakinorhabdus rubra | reverse complement strand
GCTCCGGCGTTTGCGGAAGCGCTCGCCATTGCGCGCGATTGCCGGCTGGCCGAAGCCACCGGCGCTGCCCTGCACATCCGGCAGGTCACGACCGCGGAAGGGCTGGCGGCCGTGGCGGCGGCCCAGGCGCGCGGCGTCGACGTGACGGCCGGTGTCACCCCGGCCCACCTGTTCCTCAACGATCTTGCGGTCTCGGGCTTCCGCAGCTTTGCCCGGCTGTCGCCGCCGCTGCGGTGCGAGACGGACCGGCTGGCCACGCTGGCCGGGGTGCAGGGCGGCATCATTTCCATCCTCTCTTCCGGCCACGATCCGCAGAGCCAGGACGACAAGCGCCAGCCCTTTGCCGAGGCACGCGCCGGCATGGCCGGAGCCGAAACCCTGCTGGCACTGGGGCTTGGCCTGGTGCGCGACGGCGTTGTTGACCTGTCACGTCTGATCGCCATGCTGACCTGCAATCCGGCCCGCCGCTTCGGGCTTGTCGCCGGAACCCTGCAACTCGCCGCACCGGCCGACGTGATGCTCTTTGACGATGCGGCGCCGTGGCGTATCGAAAGCCGCCTGTTCCATGGCCCCGGCAACACGCCGTTCGACGGGCTGCCGACAGCGGGACGGGTGCGCATGACAATGAAGGGCGGAGAGGTGGTTTGGCGGGTTTGAAGGCAATTGGCGCACTGCTGGTGCTGGCCCTGGTGGCCGGCGACCCGGCACTGGCGGCGCCGCGCAAGAAGCGCGGTGCCAAGCGCGCGCGCGCCGCTGCCG
>NZ_WMHO01000435.1 GCF_010994245.1 Sandarakinorhabdus rubra | reverse complement strand
CCGGCGCCGAGCCGGTGATCGCCATCGACCCGGTGCCGGACAAGCGCGCATTGGCCCTCGAACTGGGCGCCCGCGCTGCCGTGGCGCCCGAGGACGTGGAGGCCGCCTTTGCCGCCCACGGAGCGCCGCGTGTCGCCATCGAGAGCGTGGGCAAGGGCGCCGTGCTGGCGCAGGCCTGGCGCACCGCGGCGCGCGGCGGGCGCATCGTCACCGTGGGCCTGCCCAACCCGGCCGATCCCTTCACCATTCCCGCCGTCAGCCCGGTGGCCGAGGCCAAGACGCTGATCGGCAGCTACATGGGTTCATCCGTGCCGGCCCGCGACATCCCGCGCTATATCGCGCTGTGGCGGGCCGGGCGGTTGCCGGTCGATCGGCTGCTGTCGGGCGTGCGGCCGCTGGCCGAGATCAACGCCGCGCTGGATGCTCTGGCCAGCGGCCAGGCGGTGCGCCAGATCCTTGTCCCCTGATGCTCTGGCCGGCCATCGGCGGCGGGCTGGGGCTGGTGATCGGCAGTTTCATCGCTCTTGTCACCTGGCGCTGGCCGCAGGGCCTGGCCGTCACCGGCCGTTCGCGGTGTGACGGGTGCGGCCAGCAACTTGGCGCTGCCGAGCTGGTGCCGATCCTGTCGTTCCTGGTGCAGCGCGGCCGCTGTGGGCGCTGCGGAGGGGCGATTGCCGGTCGCCATCTGGCCATCGAGCTGGCGGCCGGGCTGATCGGCGCCGGTCTGTTCTGGCGGCATCCGCCGCTGGCCGCCGCCGCC
>NZ_WMHO01000434.1 GCF_010994245.1 Sandarakinorhabdus rubra | reverse complement strand
GGCTACACGTTCGGCGGCGCGCTGGCCACGCCGGCGGGCCTCGCCGCCACTGGCCAGGGCCGGTGGCATCTGGCCGGGCGGCTGCGGCAGGATGTTGGCTCCGCTACGCTATCGGCGCGCGGCCTGCTGGCCACCCGGACCGACGGCAATGACAGCGCCGACTATCATGATCTGGCGCTGACCCTGGGCGGGGGGGAGCGCTGGCGCTGGCAACTGGCGGCGGCCACCGGCGGCCATCAGGCGCCTGCCGCCACTTCGCACCAGGCGCTGCTGGCCGCCGATCTGGCCGGCGACACCGGCCTGGTGCTGCCCACGGCCAGTCAGCCGATCCGGCTGGCGCTGGGGGCAGAGCTGCGCCGGCTGCGGCTGGGCGGTGCCCGCATCATCGCCCGCGATCTTCATGCCACAGCCCGAGTGCCGCTGCTGCAGGATCGGCCGGCGGTGGAGAGCCTGGAGCTTGACCTCGGCCTGCGCCAATCATGGCTGGCCGGGCGGAGCGAGCAGTTGTGGCATGTTGCCGGGCGCTGGGAGTTCTTCCCCGGCCTGGCGCTGCGCGGGCAGGTGGCACGCGGGATCGACGACCTTGCCACCACCAGCGGCACCGCACGCAGCCTCGGCCTGTTCCTGTCGCCGGCCTTCGTGCCGGGCTTCGTCGCCAGTATCGACTGGCGGCGGCAGGCGGCCGGGCCTGCGCGCATCGCCGCGGTGGACGTGGCGGCGCTGTGGCGCGGCCGGCTGGGCAGCGCCACGCAGCTGACGATCG
>NZ_WMHO01000433.1 GCF_010994245.1 Sandarakinorhabdus rubra | reverse complement strand
GGCCCTGTTGCCGGCCGGCAGCAGCCTGTGGATCGATGGCGGCCACAACCCGGCGGCCGGCCGCGCGCTGGCCGAAAGCGTTCGGCCGCTGCTGCAGCCTGGGCAGCGGCTGGTGCTGGTGGCCGGGCTCCTTGCGGCCAAGGATGCCACCGGCTTCCTCAAGAATTTCGCCGGCATGGCCAGCGCCCTCTATGCCGTGCCGGTCCCCGGTCACGCTGCGCAGGAACCAGCCCGGCTTGCCAGCGCCGCGCAGGCCATGGGCCTCGCTGCCGTGACCGCGCCCGACCTGCGGCAGGCCCTGAAGGCCATTGCGCGCAACAGCGAGGCGCCGCCGATGGTGTTGGTGACCGGATCGCTGCACCTTGCCGGCAAGGCACTGGCGCTGAACGGCGACCTGCCGACCTGAACGCGCCGCTAGACCCGGCGCACCAAAGTCGTCACCACCGCCAGCCACGGCACGTCCGCAAGCACCTGCTGGCGGGCGCCGGGCTGCGTGGGCAGCAAATGGATGCGGCTGCCATCCACCGCGATCAGCCGGCCGAAGGCAAAGCGCCCGGCCGGGCGCGGCGCCAGCACGTCACGGTTGATGGCGCGGCTGAACTGCTCGGGCGCCAGACGCTGCGCCCACAATTCATCGCCGGCGCGATAATCGCCCTGTGCCACCTCGACAGCCAGCCCGATCAGGTCACCCTGCGGCTGCGGCGGCACCAGCGTGCGCGGCCGTTCCGGGGCATCGGCGCCGTTGGCCCCGATCAGCGCCGCCACCGGCACGTCGG
>NZ_WMHO01000432.1 GCF_010994245.1 Sandarakinorhabdus rubra | reverse complement strand
CGCCGCCAGTTGCGGGCCGACGCCGCGCCAGCCGTCCACGATATTGTCACACGCGCTCGCCACCGCCACCGGATCGAGGCCGGCCGGCAGCGGCACCAGCATGTGATCGGCAAAGGGCACGCGCATGGCTTCGGCCAGCGCGCCGCCATAATCGGTGCGCGGCGCACCAGCGAGGCCGTAGGCGGCCAGCGGCGGATAGGCCTCGCAACTGCCGGTGAAGCCGCGCTGGCAACTTGGGCAACGCCCGCAGCTGAGCTGGAACGGCACGATCACCCGCTGGCCCGGCGACACCCCGGCAGCGGGGCCGGCATCCACCACTTCGGCCACACATTCATGGCCAAAGGCGAACGGCCCCCGGAAGGGCACCACCCCGGTGGCGATGTAGAGATCAAGGTCGCAGCGCGCGACCACCAGGGGGCGGACGATGGCATCGGTATCGGCGGCCAATGCCAGCGCCGGCTGGTCCCGCCATTCGAACTGACCGGGTTTCACGAAAAACAGGGCGGGCATCGGCAGATCTCCCGAAGCGGCGGGAACAGCCCGCCGGATCGCCTGCCAGACTCGCTTGCCGCGCGCCACGCCGCCATACAGAATAGCGCAAACCAGCGTTGCAAAAATGGGAGACAATCGGTGGAACTGGACGACATGGCGCTGCTGGCGGCCGTGGGCCGGCTGGGCTCGATCAGCGCCGCGGCGCGCAGCCGCGGTATCGCCATTTCCACCGCCGCCCGCCGGCTCGATGCGCTGGAGGCCGGGCTGAAGCTGCGGCTCGTCGATCGCC
>NZ_WMHO01000431.1 GCF_010994245.1 Sandarakinorhabdus rubra | reverse complement strand
GACCGCGCGCGGCTGCCGCCAGCGCCGCCTCGCGCGCCGGCAGGCCGGCGCATTCGGCCGCCGCCAGCATCAGCATCAGCGCCGAGGTAGCGGCGGTGCCGCCGGCATAATTGGCATCGGGTGCGCCCGGCTGGCCGAGCATCTGCAACGCCGGCGCGACCTCGGTGGCCTGGGCCTGGGCGAGCGCGCCGAGCAGCACAGGGAGCGGCAGGCTCATAGCGTCTCCAGTGCGCGGGCCAGGGTGAGGCAGTGGAAGCGATAGGGGATGGTGCCGGCGAACATCAGCACCGGATCATGGCTGCGGCCGTCCAGCACCTCGCGCGCCGCGCTGATCCAGATCACCAGCCCCTGCACCTGCGCGAACAGCCGCCACCAGCGCCAGCTTTCCGGGTTCAGCGTCAGGCCCGAGGCCGCCTGCCACGCGGCAATGGCATCAGCCAGCGGCAAAGTGGCACCAGGCCGGCCGGAAAAATTGGACCACAGGGGATCGCAGGCCCAGGCCAGATCCTCGTGGGCGTCGCCGGCGTGGACCATCTCCCAGTCCAGGATGGCGAGCAGGCGCCCGGCCCCATCATGCAGGAAATTGCCGGAGCGGAAGTCGCCATGCACGATGCTGACCCGTTGCGGGGGTGGCGGCAGATGCGTGGCCAGCCACTGAAAAGCAGCCTCGACCAGCGGTTCCGGGCGGAAGGCATCGGCGTCGAACGCGCGGCGCCAGTGCGCCAGCCGTGCCGGCGCGGCATCGGTGGGGGCCATGGCGGTGAGGCAGGCCCGCTCCGGCGGCG
>NZ_WMHO01000430.1 GCF_010994245.1 Sandarakinorhabdus rubra | reverse complement strand
CGGCGGCGCCACGGCATGGCTGGCGCCGTCAAGAGCCACGGCGACCAGGAACAGCTGCAACGTGCGGTCCACCACGCCGCGGGCCAGCGCCCGCCAGCCTTCACCGCCGCGCGGCAGCAGCTGGCGGGCGAGCAGCAACAGGCCTTCCAGCGCCAGGAAGATCGCCAGCGCCACCCCGGCGCCGAACAGCGCCTCGCCACTGTCCTCTGCCAGCCAGTGCCAGACTGAACCCAGCGCGGCATCCAGCCGCCCGGCGGCGCGCTCCACCGGATCGAGCAGCATCACCAGGCGCCCACCAGCCAGTCTGGGCGGCGCACGGTCACTGTTGCCGGGCCAAGGAATAGTGGTCCGTCGGCAGCCTCCAGCCGCAGGTGCACGATGGCCTTATCGCCATTCCGGCTGCGCAGCCGGCCGCAACTGCGCCCCTGCGCGTCGGTCACCTCCGTCGCCGCGCCGGGATCACCCTCGATGCTGACCGGCACCAGTCGGCGCCGCACCTTGTCGCGATGGTGCATGCGGGCGGTGTTCTCCTGGCCGACATAGCAGCCCTTGGTGAACGACACGCCGTCCAGCAGGTCGGCGCCGGTTTCCAGCCACAGCAGTTCGTCCGAACCGATATCCGCGCTGTCGGGGACGCCGACGGCATGGCGGTGCGCGTCATGGGCGGCGCTGCCAGCCGGCGCACTGCCAGCCGGGCCGATCCAGCGCGCGCCCAGCGCGGCAAGCCGTGCATCGGGCGGGCCACCATCCGGCCAGCTGGCCAGCACCGCCAGATCGTCGCGGCGG
>NZ_WMHO01000043.1 GCF_010994245.1 Sandarakinorhabdus rubra | reverse complement strand
CGCGCTGGCCGGGGACGGCGTGGCGCGCGGCGAGCCGGTGCGGGTTCGGCTGCGCGGCGTGGGCAGTCTCGATGGCGTGGTGGCGCGCTGTGGCGGCGGGCGCATCGGGATCGCCCTTGATGGCGCCGACAGCCCAGCCCGCGACCGGCTGATCGTGCGGCTGTTCACCGGCGGCCGGAACAGCAGCAGCCATCATGTGCCGCTGTGGCAGGCCACCCGCGCACTGCTCGCCCGTATCCTCACGGCCGATCTCAGCCTGCCCGGGTTGCCGGCCGCCGCTCCGAACAGGCCGGCGCTGGACGAGACGCGGCTGGAGAGACGCAGCCTGGCGCTGCCGCCGGCGCGCGGCGCCGCGGTCGATCAGGCTGCGGCGATGCCGCGCGGGCACGCAGACAGTGTGGCGGCCTGAGCCGGGCCTGCTAGGGTGTCGCCATGTTCCGCACCCTGTGGCTTCTGATCGGGCTGACCAGCCTCGCCCTCGGCATTGCCGGCGTGGTGCTGCCGCTGCTGCCGACAACGCCGTTCGTGCTGCTCGCCGCCTATTGCTTTGCCCGATCGTCTCCGCGTCTGCACGACTGGCTGCTGGCCAACCGCACCTTCGGGCCACTGATCACCAACTGGGAGAAGCACCGCGCCATCGCGCCGCGCGCCAAGCTGCTGGCCGTGCTGTCGATGGCGGCGGTGTTCGGCATTTCCTTCCTGGTCGGCGCGCCGACCCGCGTCATCATCATCCAGGCCGTGATCCTGCCGGCCACCTGCCTGTTCATCCTGACGCGGCCCAACGGCCCGCGCAAACCTATCGCGTGAGCCCGGTCCAGTAACCGGCGAAGGCCCACAGGTCGGCCGCCTCGGCGATGATCTTGTCGGTGGGCTTGCCGCTGCCATGGCCGGCGCGCGTCTCGATGCGAATGAGGTGCGGCCTGTCGCCGATCGATGCGGCCTGCAGGGCGGCGGCATATTTGAAGCTGTGGCCCGGCACCACGCGGTCATCGGTGTCGGCCGTGGTGACGAGGATGGCGGGGTAGTCCTTGCCGCCGCTGATGTTGTGATAGGGGCTGTAGGCGAGATTGGTGCGGAACATCTCAGGGACGTTCATGTCGCCATAATCATCGACCCAATAGCGGCCGGCGCCCCAGTTGGCATAGCGCAGCATGTCCATCACGCCGACCGCCGGCAACGCCGCGGCGAACAGGTCGGGCCGCTGGTTGGTGACGGCGCCCACCAGAAGGCCACCGTTGGAGCCGCCCTGGATGGCGAGCTGCGCCGGCGTCGTCAGGCCCCGGGCGATGAGGGCTTCGCCGGCAGCGATGAAATCATCGAACACATTCTGCTTCTTCAGCAGGCGGCCGGCGTCGTGCCAGGCCTCGCCATATTCGCCGCCGCCCCGGATGTTGGGCAGCACGAAGATGCCGCCCATCTCCATCCACACCAGCCGCGCCACGCTGAAGGCCGGCGTTTCGCTGATGTTGAAGCCGCCATAGCCATAGAGCAGCGTGGGGTGCGGCCGCGCGAGGTCAAGATCCTTGCGGTGCGCCACGAACGCCGGGACCCTTGTGCCATCCTTGGACGTGTAGAAGATCTGGCTGACCACGAAATCCGCCGGGTCGAACGCCACCTTGGGCTCGCGCACCAGCGTCGCCCGGCCCGTAGCGGTGTCCAGCCGCCAGATCGAGGTCGGCGTCGCGAAGCTGGCGAAGGCGAAATGGGTGATGCCGTCGTCCGACGTCTCGAAGCCGCCGGTGCTGCCGATGCCGGGCAGGGCCACCACCCCGGCCGGCGCGCCATCGAGGGCGTGGAGGCGGACGACGGATTTTGCGTCCTCCAGCGTCTGCGCCACCAGCCGGTCTCCCACCAGCGACGCGGCCTCCAGCGTGGCAGCGGTTTCGGCGACAATCTCGGTTTCTGCCCCGGTGATGGCGTGCTTGGCGATGATGCGGCCCCGCGGCGCGCCCTTGGTGGTGCGGAAATAGAGCATGTCGCCGCGGCTGCCGGCCAGCTGCCAGTCATACTCAAGGCCCTTCATCAGCGGGCGCGGCGCCTCCCCGCTGGCAATGTCGGCCACCCGCACCTCATAGCGGCTGTCGGTGCCTTCGGAGGTGGTGATCACCAGCCAGCGGCCATCCTCGGTCACCTCGGCGGTGTGGCCGCGCTTGGGATGCTCGGGCGTCTCGAACACCAGCACATCGGCCGCTTGCGGCGTGCCAAGCCGGTGGAACCAGACTGCCTGGTTGAGGCTGACGCCCAGAAACTTCGGCCCATCCTGCGCCGGGAAGCGCGAATAATAGAAGCCCGAGCCATCCTTCTTCCAGGCCAGCGCGCTGAACTTCACCCACTCGATCGTGTCGGGCAGGTCGCCACCGCTGGCGACCTCGCGCACCTTAAGAGTGCGCCAGTCGGTGCCGCCATCCTGCACGGCATAGAGGAGGTGACGGCCATCGGGCGACGGCTCCCACTCGGCCAGCGCGGTGGCGCCGTCGGCCGCCCATGGGTTGGGATCGATCAGCACGCGCGGCTCCGCTCCCGGGGCCTGGACATGGAGCACCGACTGGTTCTGCAAGCCGCTGTTGCGGGTGAAGAAGCTGGTGCCGCCCTTCACGCGCGGCACCCCGAAGCGTTCATAATCGAACAGCTGGGTGAGGCGCCGGCGGATGGCTTCGCGTCGCGGCAGCGTGGCAAGATAGGCATCGGTCACCCGGTTCTGCGCCACCACCCAATCGGCCACGCGTCCATCGGTGCGGACATCCGCTTCCAGCCAGCGATAGGGATCAGGCACGCTGAGGCCGTGGCGGGCCTCAACCTCGGGGCCGGCGGCGGTCGGCGGATAAGCAAACGGGGCCGACACAGAAGGGGCAGCAATCATCAGCAGCAAACTCGCGACAAGCAGGCGCACGGGTAGAAGGCTCCCGAAACAACAACGGCGCGCACCTTGCCAAGGTGCGCGCCGCTTTGCCAGCCGCGACGTGATCAGGCGGCAAATTGCTCCGCAACGGCACGCGGATCGGCAAACCAGCCGGCCGCAATCTGGCGCGAGAAGGCGTCAGGGAAAATCTCCGCCTCGCCCGCTTCGACTCCTGCCAGGATGGCACCCGCGACCTCGGCGGGGCTGGTCTTGGGCAGATCGATGCCGGCGGCCATGGCGGTATCGACCGGGCCGGGGAACACGGCATGGACCGACACGCCGTCTGACGCCAGCGTGGCGCGCAGTGAGCCGGTGAGCGAAGCGGCGGCGGCCTTGCTGGCGCTGTAGCCGGCCAGGCCCGGCATCGGCGCCCAGGCCACCACCGACAGGATGTTGACGATGGCGCCTTGGCTGCGCCGCAGGGCCGGCAGAAGCGCCAGCGCCAGCCGGAGCGGGGCCAGCGCATTGACCGCCAGCTGCCGTTCAACCGCCTCGGCACCGGCAGCGAACAGGTCGCCGCCCTCCAGCGCGCCGGCATTGTTGATGAGCAGGCCGACATCGCCAGCGGCCGCGGCGGCGGCGGCGATGGCGGCGCCGTCGGTGACATCGAGCGCCAGCGGCACCACGCGCGGATTAGGGTGCCTGATGGCGCTGCGCGCGGCCGCGTAGACCTTGGCAGCGCCAGCGGCGAGCAGCGCTTCGACAACCGCTGCGCCGATGCCGCGGTTGGCGCCAGTCACGAAGGCGATGCAGTTGTGGATCTTCATGCGGCGGCTCCTGCGGCAAGCGGGTTCTGGGGCAGCCAGAGGTTCGCCGCCGGCGCGCGAGGCGTTACAGCGCGCCGCCTTACATGATCATATAAAGCAATCTTTATGCTTGCCCGTCAGGCCATCGCCGCCTAGGGGAGGCGGCAGACACGTCCCCCGTAGAGGAACCCGTATCATGGCCCATGATTATGCCATCGCCGATCTCGGCCTCGCCGAATTCGGCCGCCGCGAGATTGCCATTGCCGAAACCGAGATGCCCGGCCTGATGGCGCTGCGCGCTGAGTTTGGCGCGGCCAAGCCGCTGAAGGGCGCGCGCATCACCGGCAGTCTGCACATGACGATCCAGACGGCTGTGCTGATCGAGACGCTGGTCGATCTCGGCGCCGACGTGCGCTGGGCCACCTGCAACATCTTTTCCACACAGGATCACGCCGCCGCCGCCATCGCCGCGCGGGGCATCCCCGTTTATGCCATCAAAGGCGAGAGCCTGGCCGCCTATTGGGACTATGTCGGCCGCATCTTCGACTGGGGTGACATCACCGCCAACATCATCCTCGATGATGGCGGGGACGCCACCATGTTCGCGCTGTGGGGCGCCCGGCTCGAAGCCGGCGAGACCATGGGCGAGCCGGAGAACGAGGAAGAGGTCGAGTTCCAGCGCGCGCTGAAGGCATTCGTGAAGGCCCGCCCGGGCTATCTCACCGAAACCGTGAAGAACCTGAAGGGCGTTTCGGAAGAGACCACCACCGGTGTCCATCGCCTGTATGAACTGGCCAAGCAGGGTCGGCTGCCGTTCCCGGCGATCAACGTCAACGACAGCGTGACCAAGTCGAAGTTCGACAATCTCTATGGCTGCAAGGAATCGCTGGTCGATGCCATCCGCCGCGCCACGGACGTGATGCTTGCCGGCAAGGTCGCCTGCGTTGCCGGCTTCGGCGATGTCGGCAAGGGCAGCGCCCACTCCTTGCGCAACGGCGGCGCCCGCGTGATGGTCACCGAGATCGATCCCATCTGCGCCCTGCAGGCCGCAATGGAAGGCTTCGAGGTCGTCACCATGGAAGACGCGGTGAAGCGCGCCGACATCTTCGTGACCGCCACCGGCAACATGGACGTGATCACCGCCGAGCACATGAAGGCGATGAAGCCCAACAGCATCGTGTGCAACATCGGCCACTTCGACAGCGAGATCCAGATTTCCGCCCTGTCCAACTACAAGTGGACCGAAGTGAAGCCGGGCACCGACATCGTGGAATTCCCGGACGGCAACCAGATCATCGTGCTGGCCAAGGGCCGCCTGGTGAACCTGGGCTGCGCCACCGGCCACCCCAGCTTCGTGATGTCGGCCAGCTTCACCAACCAGGTGCTGGCCCAGATCGAGCTGTGGACCAAGTCCGAGCAGTACGAGAACAAGGTCTATGTGCTGCCCAAGCATCTCGACGAGAAGGTGGCCCGCCTGCACCTGGACAAGCTGGGCGTAAAGCTGACCACGCTCAATCCCAAGCAGGCCGCCTATATCGGCGTCGAAAGCAGCGGCCCGTTCAAGCCGGATCATTATCGCTATTGATCCGGCCGGCGGCGTGGGGTCGCACGCCGATTGACCATTGCCGACGCTGCCAGCATTCCACGGGCGCAATGCTGGCAGCGTCGGAGCCCTGTTCATGAAATCCTCCCTTTCCGCTGCCGCGCTGTTGGCCGCCCTGCCCGCCGCTGCACAGGAGGCACCCCCGGCGCCGCTCACGTCCGCCGGGAACCGCGCCGGCGAGAACGCCGTGCGCCAGGCCGGAGATGCGTTCGGCACCGTCATCGGCCGCGAGGAGATCGGCATCTACGACGACAGCGACGTGCGCGGTTTCTCGCCGCGCGTCGCTGGCAATGTCCGCATCGCCGGGCTGTATTTCGATCCGGTCTTCTTCCCGTCGGACCGGATCAGCGGCTCCACCGTGATCAGGGTGGGGCCGACCCAGCTCGGCTCGCCCTTCCCCAGTCCCACCGGCGTCGTTGACCTGGGCCTGCGCGTGCCCGGCGACAAGGCCGGCGCCAGTATCCTTGCCAACGTGGACAGCTGGGGCACCCGCATGATCGAGGCGGATATCGCCCTGCCCGTCAGCGACGCGTTCAGCCTGGGCCTGGGCGGCCAGATCAACCTTGAGCACATGGGCGACGGCACCCGCGACTATTATTACGAGGGCGCCGCCATTGCGCGCTGGCGGCCGGCGCCGGGCATCGAGATCGTGCCCTTCATCAGCCTTGCCTACACCCCCTTCCACGAAGCCGCGACCATCTATGTGCCGGACGGCGACGTGCTGCCGCCCCGGCTGCCGCGCAATTTCTGGAATGGCCCGGCCTGGCAGCGCACCCGCGAGACGGAGCTGAACGCCGGCGCCGTGGCCGATGCCGACCTGGGCGGCGGCTGGGGCCTGAAGGCGGGCCTGTTCCGATCCTCGATCAAGTATTTCGAGGATTATACCAATCTGCTCACCGATGTGCAGGCCGATGGTTCGGCGCGCGCCCAGGTGATTGTCGATCCGCCGCTGCTGTTCGGTTCGACAAGCGGCGAAGTGCGGCTGACCCGGGCCTGGCTGGACGGGGAGCGCACCCACCGGCTGCACCTCGCCTTCCGTGGCCGCGATGCCCAGCGGCGCTTTGGTGGCGCCCCGGTGGTCGATCTGGGGCCAACCACGCTGGACCGACGCATCACGACCCCGCAGCCGCAGGTGACGTTTGGCGCGCAGGAACGCGACGCCTTCCGGCAATGGACGCTGGCCGCCGGCTATGAGGGCAAGTGGGACGGCGTGGGCGAACTGTCGCTGGGCCTCCAGCGCACGGATTATTTCAAGCGCATCGGCCTGCCTGGTGTGGTGCCGGTGACAACGCGCACACAGCCGCTGCTGTTCAATGCCAATGCCGCCGTGGTGATCACCTCAAGGCTGGCGGCCTATGGCGGCTATGTCACTGGTCTGGAGGAATCGGGCGTTGCCCCCGAACAGGCGGCCAACCGCAACGAGGCGCTGCCGGCCATCCGCACCCGCCAGTTCGATGCCGGCCTGCGCTGGAATCCGGCTGGCGAGCTGCGGCTGGTGATTGGCCTGTTCGAGATCGCCAAGCCCTATTT
The DNA here is from genome assembly GCF_010994245.1 of Sandarakinorhabdus rubra. Taxonomy (GTDB): domain Bacteria; phylum Pseudomonadota; class Alphaproteobacteria; order Sphingomonadales; family Sphingomonadaceae; genus Sandarakinorhabdus; species Sandarakinorhabdus rubra. The sequence goes on along the minus strand of NZ_WMHO01000043.1, from coordinate 7,873 downwards.
CAACCTCGATGCCGCAAACCGGTTCCGGCAACTGGGCGACGTGCGCAACCGCGGGCTGGAAGCCTCGTTCAGCGGTCCGATCACACGGCACTTCAGCGTGGTGGCCGGCGCGGTGCTGCTCGATCCGCGCGTCACGGCGGATGTGCCCGGCGTGGGCCGCCGCCCGGTCGGCGCGATCAAGGAAACCTACACGATCAGCGGCGACTGGCGGCCACCATGGCTGCCCGGCGTGTCGTTCGACGCCAGCGCCTATCACATCAGCAGCCAGACCGCGACCGTCTCCAACCGGGTCGCCATTCCGGCGCTGACCTTTGTCGACCTGGGCGGACGCTATCGCTTCAGGCTGGCCGGCGCCGCGGCAACCCTGCGCGTGCAGGTGGAGAACCTGCTCGACCAACAGGGTTATGAGCTGTTCGGCGCCGGCGCCTATCGCCCGGTGTGGGGCCGCGCCGGCCGGGCCTATCTGACCGTCGACCTGTGACCGTCGATTTGTGACGGGCCGGCGGCACCGCAGCGCATTTGCACTGGACTTGGTCGTTTCCGCTGGCCATGGAGCAGGCCATGACAGGGGGACAGTGTAACACGGCCGCGGCACGGCTGGCGGCGGCCATGCTGGCGGTATTTGCCGTGCCAGCAGCGGCTCAGCAGGTGCCGCCCAACGACAGTTTGCCGCTGCCGGCAGAGCCTGCGCCTGGGGACGAGCCGGACATGACGCCGCCGGATGCGCCGGTCGCCGCCACTGGCAGCCGATCGGCGGAGAATGCCGTCCGCCAGGCCGGCGATGCCTTTGGCACCTCGATCGGCCGGGAAGTGTCGGGCCTCTACAACCGGGACCGGGTGCGCGGCTTCTCGCCCGTGGCAGCCGGCAACGTGCGCATCGACGGCCTCTATTTCGACCCGGTGGTCACCCCGTCCAGCCGGCTGGTGCGCGCCACTGTCATCCGCGTCGGCCCGTCGGCGTTGGGCAGCCCGTTCCCGGCCCCCACCGGCATTGTTGATCTGGGCCTGCGCCGCCCCGGCGACGAGGCGGCCGCCAGCGTGCTCATCGGTTACAACAGCTGGAACACGCCGACCGCCGAGTTCGACGCCAGCCTGCCGGTGACCGACACGCTCAGCATCGGCGTCGGCGCCGGCATGGTGCTGGAAAACGGCTTCAACAAGACCCGCGATCACAGCTTTGAAGGCGCCTTCATCGCGCAGTGGAAGCCGTCGGCCAGCTTCAGCCTGCTGCCCTTCATCAACGTGCGCGAAACGCTGATCGACGATCACGGCCCCAACAGCATCCCCACTGGTGATTTCCTGCCGCCGCGCCTCCCGCGCCGCCAGTTCTTCGGCCCCTGGTGGGCGCGCGGTGGCGACACCGAGCTGATCGGCGGCGTGCTGACCGATTGGACGGTGGCCGAAGGCTGGCTGTTGCGCGTTGGCCTGTTCCGGTCGCAGCGCCGCGTCACCGGCCAGTTCGCCAACGTGGTGCGCATGAGCGATCCCGAGGGCAATGGCGAACAGCGCATCACCGGCGATCCGGCGCTGTTCTTCGGCTCCACCAGCGGCGAGGTGCGGCTGACCCGCCAGATCATGGACGGGCCGCGCCGCCACCAGATCCATGTCGCGCTGCGCGGCCGCAAGGCCTATCGCCGGTTCGGCGGCTCAGACGTGATCAACCTCGGCCCTGTCAACATCTTCGAACGCGCGCCCGATTTGCCGCTGCCGGAACGCAACTTCGGCCCGCAGCAGGATGACGATGTGCAGCAATGGACCGGTGGCATCGCCTATGAGGGCCGCTGGGACGGGGTGGGTGAACTGTCGGTGGGTGTGCAAGGCACCGATTACAAGAAGCGCATCGGCTTCCCCGGTGCGCTCAATGCCATCGATGCCCGGCCCATCCTCTACAATGTCACCGCCGCCGTGGTGCTGACCGACCGCATCAGCCTTTATGGCGGCGCGGTCACCGGCCTCGAGGAATCGGGTGTTGCCCCCAACGTCGCCGCCAACCGCAACGAGGCGCTGCCGGCGATCCAGACCCGCCAGTATGATGCCGGTGTGCGGCTGGCGCTGGGCGGCGAGATGCGGATGGTGGCCGGCCTGTTCCAGGTGTCAAAGCCCTATTTCAACCTCGACGTGAACAACCGCTTCGACGTGCTGGGCGAGGTGATCAACCGCGGCTTCGAAGCCTCCATCGCCGGGCCGATCACGCCGGAACTGTCGCTGGTGGCCGGCGCCAGCCTGCTGTGGCCGCGCGTCACCGGCGATGCCGTCACCCGCGGCCTGGTGGGCCGCAAGCCGGTGGGCGCGATCGGCGAGCGCTTCGAGGTTTCGGCCGACTGGCGGCCCGACTTTGCCCCCGGCCTGTCGTTCGACATGCGCCTCTCCTACCGCTCGCCGGAGGTGGCAACGGTCAACAACCTGGTCTATGTGCCCACCCGCACGCTGATTGATCTGGGTGGCCGTTACCGCTTCAAGCTGGCCGGCAATGATGCGGTGCTGCGCGTGCAGACCACCAACCTCAACAACCAGCAAGGCTATGAACTGCGCAGCGCCGGCGCCTACACGGTGCTGCCCGGCCGCGTCACCCAGGCCTATCTCACCGTCGACTTCTGAAATCGCAGCATGGTTTGGCCTCTGTGCTTGCAGTCTGCCGCCAAAGCGGCGAACGCAGGGGGCATGAAGGGCCAGATCGTCATTGCGGCCACAGCGCTGCTGCTGGCTCCGGTTGCCGCCGTCGCGCAGACGCAGCCCAACGACAGCACGCCGCCGCCGCCTGCCACGCCGCCTACCGACGAGCCGGACCTGTCTGCCCCACCCGCCCAACCTGAGTCCGCCGTGGCCGCCACCGGCAGCCGCTCGGCGGAAAATGCGGTGCGCCAGGTTGGCGATGCCTTTGGCAGCACCATCGGCCGGGAGGTGATCGGCATCTACAACCAGATGAACGTGCGCGGCTTCTCGCCGATCGCAGCCGGCAATGTGCGCATCGACGGCCTCTATTTCGATCCGGTGGTGCCGCCCAGCACGCGCCTCAGTCGTACAACCACCATCCGCGTTGGCCTGTCGGCGCTGGGCAGTCCCTTCCCGGCGCCCACCGGCCTTGTCGATTTCGGGTTCCGCCGGCCCGGCGACACGGCGGCGGGCAGCCTGCTGCTGGCGACCGACGACTGGGGCACCGTCAACGCCGAAGTGGATGCGGTGCTGCCGGTCGATGAGCGGCTCAGCCTTGGCCTCGGTGCCTCACTGCGGCTGGAGAACGGCCCTGACAAGACACGGGACAACAATGCTGGCGGCACGCTGATCGCGCGCTGGACCCCGTCGCCCGGCCTCACCCTGGTGCCCTTCGTCAGCGTGGTGCGCCAATGGCTGGACGATCACCGCCTCAGCTTCCAGACAGCGACGGAGTATCTGCCGCCGCTGCTGCCGCGTCGCCAGCGCTTCGGGCCGGAATGGGTGAACGGCCAGGGTCTCGACATCAACACCGGTGTGCTGGCTGACTGGAGTTTTGCGCCGCAATGGCAGCTGCGCGCCGGCCTGTTCCGGTCAACGCGCCTGCGTGACCGCCAGATGACCAACCTGGTGCGCGGCCTCCAGCCTGATCGCACCGGCACCCAGCGGGTGATCGTCGATCCGCGCCTCAACTTCGCCGCGGTCAGCGGGGAGGTGCGCCTCACCCGCCAGATCGACGACGGTCCGCGCCGGCACCTGATCCACGTCGCGGTGCGCGGGCGCAGCGGGGATCGCCGCTTTGGCGGGTCGGACATATTGGAGCTGGGCCCGGTCCAGATCGATACGCCGTCCGAAGTGCCGGAACCGGTGTTCAATTTCAGCCCGCAGCAGTTCGACGACGTGAAGCAGGTGACGGGCGGGATCGGCTACGAAGGCCGCTGGCTGGGGGTGGGCGAGCTGGCCGCCGGCCTGCAATGGACCGATTACAAGAAGCGCATCGATCTGCCAGCCAGCAATGGCACGGTGGGCGGCGTGCAGGCCACTGACGACAAGTTGCTGCTGTACAACATCACCGTGGCCGCCAACATCACGTCGCGGCTGGTCGTTTATGCCGGCACGGTGAATGGCCTGGAGGAAAGCGGTGTCGCGCCGGGCAATGCCGCCAACCGCAACGAGGCGCTGCCGGCCATCCGCACCCGCCAGATCGACGCCGGCCTGCGGTTGGCGCTGACCGACCAGATCAAGCTGGTGGCTGGCGTGTTCGACATTTCGAAGCCCTATTTCAACCTCGACGCCAACAACCGCTTCGACGTGCTGGGCGAAGTGGTCAACCGCGGCGTCGAAGCCTCTGTCGCCGGGCCGCTGACCCCAACGCTCAGCATCGTGGCCGGTGGCGTGTGGCTGTGGCCGAAGGTGACCGTGCCCGCCACGGCGGCGGGCAGCATCGGCGAGCGCCCGGTGGGCGCCATTGGCCAGCGGTTCGAGTTCAGTGCCGACTGGCGGCCGCCGTTCGCAGCGGGCCTGTCGTTCGACACCCGCATCGCCTATCGCAGCAGCGAGACCGCGACCGTGAGCAACAGGGTCGCCATTCCGGCCCGCACAATTGTCGACCTGGGTGGCCGCTATCGCTTCAAGCTGGCTGGCAACAATGCGCTCTTGCGCCTGCAGGTGACCAATTTGTTCGATGAACAGGGTTACGATCTGCGCGGCGCCGGCGCCTATGGCCCCATTCCCGGCAGGCTGGTGCAGGCCTATGTCACCCTCGATTTCTGAGCTGCACCTGGCCAGCGCGGCCGACACGGCAAAGATTGCCGCCGCACTCGCCGCCGTGCTGAGGCCTGCTGATGTCATCGCGCTGTCGGGCGATCTGGGGGCCGGCAAGTCCACCCTGGCGCGCTTCCTGCTGCAGGCGCTGGGCTGGGCAGGCGATGTGCCGTCGCCCACCTTCACCCTGGTGCAGCCCTATGAAGCGCTGCCGGTGCCGGTCTGGCATGTTGATCTCTACCGGCTGCAACACCCGGCCGAAGCCGATGCGCTGGGCCTGTTCGAAACCGATGCGGCGCTGCTGATCGAATGGCCGGAGCGGCTGGGCAACCGCCTGCCGGCCGATGCGCTGCGGTTGCGGCTGGAGGGCAGCGGCGATGCGCCCCGGCGCTTGACTTGGCACGCGCCGCCGGCTTGGGAAGGCCGGTGGCCTCCTCCCTTTCCGCAATGATTCCGCCGCCCGGCACCGGTGCCTTCCTGAATGCCCATGGCTGGGGCGGGGCCGCCGTGCGCCCGCTGGCCGGCGATGCCAGTTTCCGCCGCTATTTCCGGGTGGAGTTGGCAGGTCGCACCGCCGTGCTGATGGACGCGCCGCCCGACAAGGAGGACAGTGGACCCTTCCTCGCCATCGGCCGCCACCTCGATGCGCTGGGCTTTTCAGCCCCGCAGCCGCTGGCCACCGATCTGGCGCAGGGCCTGATCCTGCTGGAGGATTTTGGCGATGCGCGGGTGAACCCGGTTCTGGCCGCTGATCCACGGGCGGAGGAGGATATTTATGCCGCCGCCGTCGACCTGCTCGCCGAACTCCACCGGTATCCGCCGACTGACGTGCCGCCCTACAACGAAGCGGAACTGCTGCGCGAGGCGCGGCTGTTTCCGGACTGGTATCTGCCGGCCGTGGGCGTGGCCGAAGCCCCCGGCTATGACGCGGCCTGGGCGCCGCTGTGGCCGGCGCTGTTCACCCATCCACCGGTTCTGGTGCTGCGCGACTATCATGCCGACAATCTGATGCTGCTAGATCGCCCCGGCCTCAGGCGGCTGGGCCTCCTCGACTATCAGGACGCGCTCGCCGGCCACCCGGCCTATGATCTGGCCAGCCTGTTGCAGGACATTAGGCGGGTTGTCTCGCCGACGCTGGAAGCGGCGATGATCGACCGCTACATCGCCCTCCGCCCCGAACTGGACGCGGCCGCCTTCCGCACCGCCTATGCGATCCTCGCGGCACAGCGGAACATCAAGATCCTGGGCGTCTTCACCCGGCTCTATGTGCGCGACGGCAAGCCTTCCTACCCGGCCTTCCACCCACGCCTGTGGGAGCTGGTGAACGCCAATCTCGCACATCCGGCGCTGGCCCCGGTGAAGGCCTGGTTCGATGCGCATGTGCCGGCCAGTGCCCGACGCGGCGTCGAGGTTGCCTGATGGGCCGCATCCGCCCGCCCCTCACCCTGAAGCCGCGCATAGACTGCGTGTTGCCGGCCAGCGCCATGGTGATGGCCGCTGGGCTGGGCAAGCGCATGCGGCCACTCACCGCCACCCGCCCCAAGCCGCTGATCGAGGTGGCGGGCCGCAGTCTGCTGGACCGCGCGCTGGACAGTGTGGCCGCCGCCGGGGTGAGCCACGCCGTGGTCAACGCCCATTATTTCGCCGACCAGATCGAGGCGGCGGTGAAGGCTCGGGCGACCCCCGCCCGCATCGACGTGTCCGACGAGCGCGCGCGGCTGCTGGAAACCGGCGGCGGCATCGTCAAGGCGCTGCCGCTGCTTCAGGGGGACAGTTTCTTCACGATCAATGCCGACAACATGTGGATCGACGGCCCGGCCGACACGCTGCGCCTGCTGGCCAGCCGTTGGGACGCCGGCGCCATGGATGCCCTGCTCCTGCTCGTGCCGCTGGCCCGCGCCCATGGCTATGACGGGCGCGGCGATTTCCACATGGACGGGCTGGGTCAGCTCAGCCCGCGCGCCGGGTTGAAGATGGCGCCGTTCGTCTATTCCGGTGTGCAGATCATCAGCCGCGCCCTGTTCGAGGGCGAACCGGAAGAGCCCTTCACCATGTGGCGCGCCTGGCACAAGGCGCTCGCGAGCGGCCGCATGTTCGGCATCAGCCACCCCGGCCTCTGGTTCCATGTCGGCACGCCGGCCAGCATCGGACAGACCGAGGCCTTGCTGCTGCACATGTGACAAGGAATTTGATGATTTTGGCGGCACATGACAGTATGTTGGCTGGAATCGGCCTCGGTGGGAGCAGGCACGCGGGTTAGACGTGCGTCATCGGGCGTTGTCTTTTGGGGGTCAGGATCAACGCCAGGTTCGGTGGCACTATCATGCTGCGCGAACAAATGCGTGGCATTACCGGGGTGGCTGGCAGCAGCCGGAAATGAGGAAGGGGCTCACATGAAACGATTGGTGATCATTGCAGCGCTGGCATCCACGGCGCTGGCAGCGCCGGGCGCTGCGCGGGACAAGAAATGGTATATCGGCCTCGAGGCTGGCGCCACCTTCCCGCGCAACGTCGATTTCAACCGGGTCAGCGATGCGGCGAATGCCCCAGCTGCCAACCGGTACAACACCGCCTTTTCCGATCCGCGCACCGGCTATGACATCGGCGGCGTGCTGGGTTACGACTTCGGCCCCTTCCGGCTTGAGGCCGAGGCCAGCTACCGCCGTGCGGCGCTCAACCGCTTTGTGCGCACGCTCTCCAGCACCACCGGCGCGCCGGTCGTGGAAGACTATTCGCGCACCAATGGCCGGCTGCTCGATGGCAACACCGCTGCGCTCAGCTTCATGGCCAACGGCCTCATTGACATCGGCAAGGATGACGGCGTCCAGTTCTTCGCGGGCGGCGGTGCCGGTATCGCGCAGATCAACCACACGGTGAGCTTCAACGCCCCCAGCGCGACCGCCTTCTTTGGCCAGAGCGACTGGCGCTTTGCCTGGCAGGGCCTTGCCGGCCTGCGCTTCCCGGTCAGCAAGATGGTCGATCTCGGCGTGAAGTATCGCTACTTCCAGGTCGACAATGGCAAGATCGATGACCGGCAATTCAGGTCCACCTATGAATACGACTTCCGGTCGCATTCGGTGCTGGCAACGGTGACGTTCAACCTGGGCCGCGATCCGGAGCCGCCGGCTCCGCCGCCCCCGCCTCCCCCGCCGCCTCCCCCGCCTCCCCCGCCGCCGCC
>NZ_WMHO01000429.1 GCF_010994245.1 Sandarakinorhabdus rubra | reverse complement strand
CGGCGCTGGGCCTGCCGCCGGTTCGGCTGGGCGCGGTGCCGATCACCCGAGTGGAGCTGTGGGCCGGGCGCCGCCACGTGGCGGCGAGGCTGCCCTTTCCCGCGCTCAGCCTGTCGCGGCGGGTGTTGGATGATGCCCTGCTGGATGTGGCTGCGGCTGCGGGGGTAGAGGTGCAGCGCGGTGTCGCCGTGCGCAGCCTCGATGCTGCACGGGCTATCACCGGCGGCGAGATCCTGCTCGCCACCGGCAAGCATGATCTGCGCGGGCTTCCGCGCCCGCCTGGGCCGGACGAGATCGGCCTCAAGATGTATTTCAATGCCCCCGCGCTGCACCGCCAGCTGGCCGGCACGGTGCGCGTGATCTTCTTCGCCGGCGGCTATGCCGGGTTGCAGCCGGTGGAGGGCGGGCGGCTCAACCTGTGCCTGCTGGTCGATGGCCCGGCCTATCGCGCGGCCGGCGGCTGGCCGGCCCTGCTGGCGCGCCTGTGCGCGGAACCCGGGTTGGCTGCGCTGGCCGAGGCGGAAGCGTTGCTGCCACGCCCGCTGGCCATCGCGCGGGTGCCCTATGGCCATCTGGCGGCCGACGCCAATGATGGCCTCTGGCGGCTAGGGGACCAGGCGGCAGTGATCCCCAGCTTCTGCGGCGATGGCATGGCCATCGCGCTCGAATCCGGCCGGCTCGCTGCGGCCATGCTGGCAGCCGGCGCCATTGCCGCCGATTACCAGCGCGCGCTGTTGCGCCGTACCCGCCGCCCGGTTCGGCTGGCCATGGCGACTCTGGCCGTCACCCGGCGGCC
>NZ_WMHO01000428.1 GCF_010994245.1 Sandarakinorhabdus rubra | reverse complement strand
GCCCCCCCATCACCGCCCCCTGCCACAGCCGGCCGGGGCAGGCGCGCGCCAGTTCGGCCAGCCGGCTGTGCTGGGCGCCCTGCGGCGGCATCATGATCAGCAGCAGGCCATCGGCATGCGCGATCAGATCGGAGAGGTGGAGGATGCAGCCGCCCTTCTCGGCGCGCCGGTTGCCCAGCGTGAGCAGGCGGGTGAGCCGGCCCCAGCCACGGCGATGGGCGGGATAGGCGATCACGTCTGGCGTGCCATCGGCAAACACCAGCCGCGCGCCCACCGCCAGCCTGAAGGCCGGCGGCGCCTGGCCCGCCTCCTTCGCCGCTTCGGCAAGTTCACGCACTGCCACATGGGCGCGCACCACGCCGGCCACCGTGTTGCGATCGGCAATGCCGATGCCGGCATGGCCCAGCGCCACCGCCGCCGCCACCATCGCCGCTGGGCTGGACGCGCCTTCGAGGAAGGAGAAATGGGTGGCCGCCGCCAGTTCGGCGAAGCCCTCGGGCGTCATGCAAACAGCCCGTGCACATACCAGCGCGGATGCGTTGCCTCCGCACCATAGAGCCCGTGGCGCAGCAGCCAGAAGCGGCGGCCCTGTTCATCCTCCACCCGCCAGTAATCGCGGGTGAGGCCGGCGCCGTCCTTCCGCCGCCACCATTCCGCCGCGATGCGTTCGGGCCCTTCAGCCGCAGTGATGCGGTGGCTGGCCCCGCGCCAGCGAAACAGGCGCGGCGGGCCATCGGGCACTTCGGCCAGCACCTCGATCGGCTGTGGCGGCACGAACAGCCGCCAGGGCCGCGCCG
>NZ_WMHO01000427.1 GCF_010994245.1 Sandarakinorhabdus rubra | reverse complement strand
CCGGCTGCGCGTCGGTTCGGCGCACGAGGCGGCGGGCGTGGCGGCGCAATGCGCGGCGCGCGGCATCCCACAGGTGACATTGGTGCGCGACGGGCCGGCCTTCACGTCCAACCTCCAGGCCCGGGCCCGGGCAGAGCGCTATCGCCTGCTCGCAGATTGGTGCGACGCGAACGGCACGCCGCTGCTGCTCACCGCGCACCACGCCGATGACCAGGCCGAAACCCTGCTGATGCGCCTCACCCGTGCCAGCGGCAGCGACGGCCTGGCCGGCATCCGCGCGGCGCGCCTGTTGCGGCCCGGCCTGTGGCTGGTGCGGCCGCTGCTTGGCTGCCGGAAGGCGGCGCTTGTAGATATCGCCGCCGCCGATGGCTGGCAGGTGGTGGACGATCCCGCCAACACCGATCCCCGGCATGATCGCACCGCCATGCGGGCGCTTCTGGCGGCGACGCCGGCGCTCGACGTGGACGCGCTGGCAGCAGCAGCCACGCACCTCGCGGCCGAGGCGGAGGCGCTGGACTGGACGGCGCGCACCGCCTGGGACGGGCGGGTGGAGGCCGATGGTGACGCCCTGCTGATCGACGCGCGCGGCCTGCCGGCGGCGATTGTTCATCGCCTGCTGGCGCGGGCCATCGCCGAGCTGGGTGGTTCACCGCGGGGGGGCGACATCGCCCGGCTGGCGGCGCGACTCGGGGCCGGGCAGCCCGGAACGCTGGCGGGCGTGATGGCGCGGCCCGGGCCGCGGTGGCGGCTCGAGCCGGCACCGGCGCCGCGCCAGCAGCGGCAAAACGGCCACAAGCCGGGCTGAA
>NZ_WMHO01000426.1 GCF_010994245.1 Sandarakinorhabdus rubra | reverse complement strand
GCTGGGCCTATGCGAGGCCGGCATCGCCCGCCGCCGCTGGCCGCCGGCGTTGGCGGGCCTCGCCCTGCTGGTGCTGTTGGGGGCCGGGGTGACGGGCTGGTGGTGGCAGGCGCGTGGGAGCGGGGCGCTGCGCCCGGTGGCGATCGGCACCAAGACCTTCTCCGAACAATATATTCTGGCCGAGCTGGTGGCCGCCGATCTCCGGCAGCAGGGCCAGCCGGTGGAAATCCGCTCGGGGCTGGGATCGGGCATCGCCTTCCAGAGCCTGGCTGCCGGCGGTATCGACATCGGCATCGATTATTCCGGCACGCTGTGGACGCAGGCGCTGGGCCGCACCGACGTGGTGCCGCGCGAGACGATGCTGCTCATCCTGGCGCGCGAGCTGAAGGCGCGCCACGGCGTCACCGTGGCGGCGCGGCTGGGGTTCGAGAATGCCTATGCACTGGCCATGCGCCGCAGCGATGCCGAGCGGCTTGGCGTGAACACGATCAGCGACCTGGCGCGCGTCGGGCCACAACTCAAACTGGCCACCGATCTCGAATTCCAGTCGCGCGCCGAATGGGCGGCGCTGCAGCATGTCTATGGCCTCTCGTTCGCGCGGATTCGTGCCTTCACCCCCGTGCTGATGCTGGCGGCCTTGCAGGATGGCAGCGCCGATGTCGTCACCGCCTACAGCAGCGACGGCGCGCTGGCCGGCGCCGATATCGTGCTGCTGGCCGATGATCGCGGCGCGCTGCCGGCCTATGATGCGCTGCTGCTGGTGGCGCCGGGCCGCGAGGCCCTCGCGCGCCGGCTGGCCCGCTATGAAGG
>NZ_WMHO01000425.1 GCF_010994245.1 Sandarakinorhabdus rubra | reverse complement strand
GGCGTGCCGATGGGCCCGGTGATCGCCTCCATCCATGAAAAGCGTGACGAGCTGCGCACCGCCACCCGCGGCAGCGGCGGCGCCCCGCGCCGTCCGCCGCTGCGCGCGCTGCGCGGCCGGCCGCGACCGGACTGACCGCCTACCCCCATGCCCACATGATCAACGGAGTACCGAGCATCAGCACCATCAGGCTGATCGGCGCGCCGATGCGGGCATAATCGCCGAACTGATAGCCCCCCGGCCCCCACACCAGCACGTTGGACTGGTGACCGATGGGGGTAAGGAAGTCACAGCTTGCCCCGATGCCCACCGCCATCAGCATGGTGTCCAGCGGCACGCCGCTGGCAATCCCGGCCTGCGCCGCGATCGGGCCCATGATAAGCACGGCTGCGGCATTGTTGAGAAAGGGCGTCACCGCCATGGTGGCCAGCAGCGTGCCGCCCACCAGCAGCCACGCGGGCTGGCCCTGCCCCAGTCCCGACAGCAGATCCGCGATGCTGTCGGCGGCGCTGCTGGCGCCGAAGGCCTTGGCCACCGGGATCAGCGCCGCGAGCAGCAGGATCACCGGCCAGTCGATGTCACGATAGGCATCGCCCTGCAGCCGGCCGGTCAGTGCCAGCACCAGCACGCCCAGCAGCAGCGCCAGCCCCAGTTCCGCCAGGCCCAGCGACGCTGCCGCAATGGCGCCCAGCAGGGCCAGCACCGGCAAGAAATCGCGTGGCGAGGCCGCCAGCGCCAGCGGCCGGCTTGCCAGGGGGAGCAGCGCCATCGCCCTGGCCACCGCCGGCACCTGGTCAGCCGGCAGCTGCAGCAGCAG
>NZ_WMHO01000424.1 GCF_010994245.1 Sandarakinorhabdus rubra | reverse complement strand
GTGCTGGCGGCGGTGGCGGCGGCGGGCACCTTGTCCGGCTTCCAGATCACGGCGCAGCCGGGCCTGTTCGCCCTGGGCGCCATCATGCTGATGGGCCTCATCCACCTTGTCGCCCAGTCGATCGACGTGCGGCCGACCAGCTTCGTCATCGCCCGCACCGGCCTGGCCGCGCTGGCGGTGGCCGGGGCCTGGTTCGCCCTGCAGGCCGGCATGGCCGCGCTTATGGGCGCCAGCCTGCCGGAAGGCGCGGACCGCACCGATGCACTGGCGCTGGCCGCGATCATCGCGGTGGTGGCCGGCTTTGCTGCCCTCACCATCGGGCAGGCCACCTTCATCGGCCGCAAGGGAGCGCCCACCCCGGCCTGGGCCCGCGCCTTCTTCGTCCACGCGAGGAACGGCCTCTATGTCAACACGCTTGCCAACCGCCTGGTGCTGAAGCTGTGGCCCACCGGCCTGCCCGGCCGCGCCTGAACTGCGAAAGGTCCCCCCATGACGACCCTCACTGCCGCCCCGCCCGCCATCCTGCCGGAGCCGACCATGCTGGAAGCCGCCATCGCTGCCGCCTGCCAGCGCATAGCGCCGCTGTGGCCCCTGAAGCACTTCGTTGCGGTCAATCCCTTCCTGGGCTTTTCCGGACAGAGCTTTGCCGCCACCACCGCCACCATGCGCCGCGTGGCCAAGGTGGACATGCTGATGCCGCGCGGCTTCTACCGCGAGGCGCTGGCCGCCGGCATCATCACCGATGACCATATCGCAGCGGCACTGGCGCGGCTGCCGGCCACTGCCGCGGTGCCGGCCGACGCGGCCCAGGCCCGCGC
>NZ_WMHO01000423.1 GCF_010994245.1 Sandarakinorhabdus rubra | reverse complement strand
CCGGCGCGGAGGGCAGCACGCCGGCGGGCCGCACCGCGCCGCGCGCCACCGCCGGATCCGCCTGCCAGCCCCCGAAGTGCGCCTCCAGCAGCGGTTTCAGCTCGGCGGCCGTGATGTCGCCGGCCACGAACAGCGTCGCATTGTCAGGCCGGATCCAGCGCTTGTGCCACGCTCGCAACGCGTCGCGCGTGATCGCCTTCACACTGGCTTCGGTGCCCAGGCCTGACGGCGGCGCGCCATAGGGATGCTGGGGGCCATAGAGCGCCGGGGTGAGGATGCGCTGCGCGATGCCCAGCGGGTTGGCGGCCTCCTGGGCGATGCCGGTCAATTGCTGGCCGCGCACCCGCTCGATCTCGGCGGCGGGGAAATCCGGCCGCTGCACGATGTCGGCGAACAGCTGCACCGATGCAGACAGGTTGGACTTCAGCGCATCAAGCGTCAGGCGGGTGCGGTCCCGCCCGGCCGAGGCGCCGATGCCGGCGCCCAGCCGCTCGCGCGCCTCGGCAATCTGGGGCCCGCTCATGCCGGCCGCGCCTTCGTCGAGCAGGTTCAGCGCCATCGACTGGATGCCCAGCGCGTCGCGTTCATCGGCCGCCATGCCGGCTTCGTGGCTGAGCATCATGCGCACCAGCGGCACGGTGGTGCGGCGCGCCAGTTCGACCTTCAGGCCGTTGGCCAGCGTGAAGCGCTCGATCGCCGGCCATTGCAGCAGCGGCGGCGTGCCCACGGCCGGCTCTGCCTCGCGCGGCGGGCCTTTCGCGGGCGGCGCGCTGGCCGCAACCTTGGGCGGCGGCGGCACCTCCTCTGCAGGCGGGCGCG
>NZ_WMHO01000422.1 GCF_010994245.1 Sandarakinorhabdus rubra | reverse complement strand
GCCGCCGCGTGCCGCTGCAAGTGCCGGGGCCAGCGCGCCGCTGGCCTCGATCGACCGCCGCGCCCTCGTCGCCATCCGCGATCGGCTGGCCGCAGCGCTGGCCGCCTGAGGGCTGGCATTGCGCGTCCTGGCCCTGTTCAGCGCCAAGGGCGGAGTCGGCAAGACCACGCTGGCTGTGCAGCTGGCCCACGCAGCCGCGGCCGGCAGGCGCACGCTTCTGTGGGATCTCGATCCGCAGGGCGCCGCCGGCTGGCTGCTGGGCGTGACGCCGCTGGCCGGGGCCAAAGCGCGCAAGGGGCTTGCGGCCGGTGAACTGACCGACCTGGTGCAGCCGTCCGCCTGGCCGCAGCTCGACGTGCTGGCGGCCGACCGCTCGCTCCGGCGACTGGAAGCGGATCTTGCCGCCGAGGACAGCGAGAAGCGGCTGAAGCGTGCGCTGAAGCCGCTGGCCGAACGCTACGACCGCATCATCCTCGATTGCCCGCCGGGGCTGACCGAGCTGGCCGACCAGATGTTCCGTGCTGCCGATCTGATCCTGGCGCCCGTGGTGCCCTCCCCGCTGTCGCAGCGCGCGCTGGAGCAGCTGCAGGCGCATCTGGCCGACGAGATGAAATCCCCGCCGTCGGTGCAGCCGGTGTTTTCGATGGCCGACCGGCGCAAGCGGCTGCATCGCGACAGCCTGGCCGCCCATCCGGACTGGCCGGTGATCCCCTATGCCGCTGCCATCGAGGCGACGGCGGCGACCCGCAAGCCGCTGCCGTCCGGCGCGGCGGCGCGCGCCTTTGCCGACCTGTGGACGCTGGTGGAGCGGCGGCTGGCCGGCT
>NZ_WMHO01000421.1 GCF_010994245.1 Sandarakinorhabdus rubra | reverse complement strand
GCCGCCGCGCTGGCCTGGGCGCTGCTGCGCACGCCCGATTGGCGGCCGCTCTATCCCGGCCTGGCCGATGCCGATGCCGCTGCCGTCACCGATGCGCTGGCCGCCGCCAATTTCGACTGGCGGGTGAACAGCGACACCGGCCAGGTGGAGGTACCGGCCGGCGAGATCGCCCGCGCCCGCATCCTGCTGGCCGGCCAGGGCCTGCCCAAATCCTCGGTGTCCACCGCCGCCGGACTGGCCGACATGCCGCTGGGCGCCTCGCGCTCGGTGGAAGCCGCGCGGCTGAAGGGTGCGTTGGAGGCCGAGCTGGCGGCCAGCGTGGAGGCCATCGACGGCGTCAAGTCTGCCCGCGTGCATGTCGCCATGGCCGAACCCTCGGTGTTCATCCGCGACCGCGCCGCGCCGTCGGCCAGCGTGTTTGTCGGCCTGGCGCCGGGCCGCAGCCTTTCGGAAGCGCAGGTGCGCGCCATCATCTGGCTGGTCGCCACGTCCGTGCCCGGCCTTGCCGCCGACAGGGTGAGCGTGGTTGACCAGTCGGGCAGTCTCCTTTCGGCCGGCATCTCGGGCGATGCCCAGCAGCTGGCTTATCAGCAGCGGCTGGAGGGCCTGGTGCGCGAACGGCTGGTGAAGCTGTTGACGCCGATGCTGGGGCAGGGGCGCTTCACCGCCGAAGTCGCCGCCGATGTCGATTTCTCCCAGAACGAGGCGGCCAGCGAGCGCTTCCAGCCGGCCGGCACGGTCAAGACCGAGCAGACCAGCCGCAGCAGCGAAGCCGGTGCCGCGCCGGCGCAAGGCATCCCCGGCGCGCTCACCAACACCGCGCCGCCCGCCG
>NZ_WMHO01000420.1 GCF_010994245.1 Sandarakinorhabdus rubra | reverse complement strand
CCGCCCTCGTCCAGGCACCGGCGCTGGCGCCGCTGCCGGTGCAGGAGGTGATGGCCCGCCGGCTTGGCGCTCTCGCCACGCTGACCATTCCGCTCGCCGCCCCGGCAGCCTCCGCGCCGGAGCGTGCCCCACTGCCGATAGTGGTCACGACGCCGGCGACATCACCGGCACCTGCGGCCGATTCGGCAAGCGATGCCGGCGCCTCCGCCGCCGTGCAGGCCCGACCGATCTCGCTTGGCCTTGCAGCGCCCGCCCTTGGCGACCTGGCGGCGCCCCAGGCTCTCGACGTTGCTGCTGCGCCACCGCTGCGGCTGCTCGATCTGGCGGCGTTGCCGCTGCTGGCCACCGCAACCCCGTTGCAGCCGCAGCCGCTGCTGGCACCGGCCCGCCTCGCGGTTGACTGGCTGTCGGGCACCGATGTCGAAGCAATTGCCCCGGCTGCCGAGCCGCCAGCCTATCAGCGGCTGGTGGGGGCGCTGCTGGCCCAGGCCGATCTGGCCGATGCCGTTGATCCGGTCGCGGTGCGCCTTGCCATCAACCGGCTGGAGGCGCTGGTGGCGCGCATCCGGGCCTTGACCAGTGCGGTGGCGGATGCCTGACGGCGATGATCTGGGCCGCGAACTGAGCCGGGGCCTGCATGGCGACCTGAGCCTGTTCGGCGCCGGCCGGCCGGCGCCTGACCTGCTGCCGGTCGCCCGTCCTACCCTGGTGGCAAGGATGCAGCATGTGGTGCTCGCTGCGCTGATGATCGCGCTGGTGCTGGCGCTGGCCGGCCCGGCGTTGGCGAAGAAGCGTGAACCGCAGCCGGTGGCGCCGGTGGTGGTGGCGCCGCCCACGCCGGCG
>NZ_WMHO01000042.1 GCF_010994245.1 Sandarakinorhabdus rubra | reverse complement strand
CCTTGCCGCCATGGCGGTGGGCGCCTGGGGCGTGGGGCGCTTGGCCCGCTTGGCCCCGGTGCCGCCGTCGAAGCCCACGCCCACGGTGACTGCGCCGCCCATCGCCTGGAGCCCGGCCGCCGACGTCTTCTGATCGCCCGGTTTCCCCGACAATTTGCGCGCCAGCACGGTTGCAGGGGCTGCGCCGCCGCCCCAAAAGCCGTGCAGGCGAATCGCGCGAACAGGGGAATGACATGACGGCGGTGAAGAAGGTGGTGTTGGCCTATTCGGGCGGGCTCGACACCAGTGTGATCTTGAAGTGGCTGCAGACCGAATATGGCTGCGAGGTCGTCACCTTCACTGCCGATCTGGGCCAGGGCGAGGAACTGGAGCCGGCGCGCGCCAAGGCGTTGCTGCTCGGCATCAAGCCGGAAAACATCTTCATCGACGATCTGCGCGAGGAGTTCGTGCGGGACTTCGTCTTCCCGATGATGCGCGCCAACGCGCTCTATGAGGGGCTCTATCTGCTCGGCACCTCGATCGCGCGGCCGCTGATTGCCAAGCGCCAGATCGAGATCGCCAAGATGGTTGGCGCCGATGCCGTCTCCCATGGCGCCACCGGCAAGGGCAACGACCAGGTGCGTTTCGAGCTGGGCTATTATGCGCTGTCGCCCGATATCCGCATCATCGCGCCGTGGCGCGAATGGTCGCTGAACAGCCGCGAGGCGCTGATCGCCTTTGCCGAACAGCACCAGATCCCGGTTGCCAAGGACAAGCGCGGCGAAAGCCCGTTCTCCACTGACGCCAACCTCCTCCACACCTCCAGCGAGGGCAAGGTGCTGGAAGACCCGTGGGAGGAGGTGCCGGACTATGTCTACAGCCGCACTGACCACCCGGAAGCGGCGCCTGACACGCCGGAATATATCACCATCGATTTCGAACGCGGCGATGCGGTGGCGGTGAATGGCGAAGCGCTGAGCCCGGCGACGCTGCTGGCCAAGCTGAACGATCTGGGCAAGCGCCACGGCATCGGCCGGCTCGACCTGCTGGAAAACCGCTTCGTCGGCATGAAGTCGCGCGGCATGTACGAAACGCCGGGCGGCACCATCCTCCACATCGCGCACCGAGGCATCGAGCAGATCACGCTCGATCGCGGCGCCGCGCATCTGAAGGATGAGCTGATGCCGAAATATGCCGAGCTCATCTACAACGGCTTCTGGTTCGCGCCCGAGCGCGAGATGCTGCAGGCCGCCATCGATCACAGCCAGGAAAAGGTCACCGGCACGGTGCGGCTGAAGCTCTACAAGGGCAATGTCGGTGTGGTGGGCCGGAAGTCGCCGCACAGCCTCTATTCGGCCGGAATCGTCACCTTCGAGGATGACCGCGGCGCCTATGACCAACGCGATGCCGCCGGCTTCATCAGGCTGAACGCACTGCGTCTGCGGCTGCTGGGGCGGCGGGACGGCCGCTGACGTGGCGCCGGACCGGAGCCCGACGCCATTGGCGAGGCCCCGGTTTCCGGGCAGCACGGTGTTGACCACCCAGCGGCTGGTCGCCGGACTGCTGGCGGCGGCGGCCGTACTGCGCCTCGTTTGGCTGTTCCTGGTCGGCAAGCTCACGCAGACTGTCAGTGAAAGCGACAATATCGCCGTCGCGCTGGCCACCACGGGTCGCTTTGCGGATGCGTTCGGCGCCGGCACCGGGCCCACCGCCCACCTGGCGCCCACAACCCCGCTTCTGACGGCACTGGCCTACACGCTCTTCGGGGTCGGCTCGCCCCTCGCCATGCTGATCCTCTCGCTGATCGCGCTGGCGACGGTGCTGCTCAGTTTCTGGCTGGTGTTCCGCGTGTTCAGCCATGCGGGTGCGCCCACCACGGGCCTGCTGGCGGCGCTGGCGGCGGTATGCCTGCTGCCGCTGCAGTTCAGCGTCGAGATGCGCGACCTGCGCTCGTGGGAGGCCGGCCAGGCCGCCGTCGCCATCGCCGCGATGCTGCTGTGGCTGATGCGGCTTGACCAGCAGGACCGGATCGACACCGGCAGCCTGGTGCGGCTTGGCATCGCCAATGGCCTCATTGGCTTGATCAATCCGTCAGCCGGGCTGGCGAGCAGCGGCATGATTGGGGTCCTGCTGCTGCGCCGGATCCGCTGGACACGCTGGCCGGTGCCGGTTGGCGCCACGCTGCTGGTGCTGGCGCTGGTGCTGGTGCCGTGGGGCCTGCGCAACCAGCGCGAGCTCGGGTCCTTCGTGCTGTTGCGGACCGGGCTGGGGATCTCGCGCGCCGTTGCCTATCACGATGGCGTGCTGACCATGGATCGGGGCAGCGCCTACCGGAAGCGCTTTGACGAGATCAGCCCGCTGACCGGCGAGGGCGCCCGCGCGGAGTATATGCGGCTGGGCGAGGTGGCCTACAACCGCCGCCTTGCGGCCGAGGCGGCTGACTGGGTGGAGCGCCACCCCGATGCTGTACGCCGCCTGCGGCTCGAGAATCTGCGGGATTTCTATGCGCCGCCGCAATGGCATTTCGAACGCTGGGGGCGGGCCGGGCGCGGCGCGGCGGCACGCCCGATGTTCTTCGCGCTGACCTCGGCCATCGCGCTCGTCACGCTGCTGGTCATGCTGTGGCGGCGGCGCTGGCATTATTATTATATCGCGGCGGCCGTGCTGCTGCCGGTCCTGCCCTACATCATGACCTATTCGCTGCTGCGCTACCGCTATGTCATCTCGACGATGCTGATCTTCCTCGCCTGTGATGGGTTGGCGCGCGCGCTGGCATATTGGCGCGGCAGGCGCGCAGCGGCGTAGCCTGCATCACCAGGGCAGGGTCTTGCCCTCATAGTCGAGATAGAACTGCCCCGGCGTGCCGGCGGCCCTGGCCAACACGTCGGCCATGCCGCGGCAGCTGTCGGGGATCTCCACCGGCGCCTGCTGCCCGCCCATGTCCGTCTTCACCCAGCCGGGGTGAAGGTTGATGATGGTGCGTGTCGGGTGTTCGGCGGCAAAGCCGCGCGTCAGGCTGTTGAGCGCCGCCTTGGACGCGCTGTAGAGATCGCCAAAGGCATAGGTGCGAAGCGCCACGCTGCCCATGATCGAGGTCATGAAAGCGAGCACGCCGCCTGCCGCCACCAAGGGCTCAAGATGGCGGGCGGCGCGCACCGGGGCGAGCGCGTTGGTCCAGAACAGCCCGCTCCAGCTGTCGTTGCCGTGGACGTGATGCGGCATGTCGTGCACCGTGCCCTCCGGTCCCTTCACCCCGGCATTGATCAGAACAACGTCGAATCGGCGCGGCTCCAGCGTG
Source organism: Sandarakinorhabdus rubra (assembly GCF_010994245.1). Taxonomy (GTDB): domain Bacteria; phylum Pseudomonadota; class Alphaproteobacteria; order Sphingomonadales; family Sphingomonadaceae; genus Sandarakinorhabdus; species Sandarakinorhabdus rubra. The sequence goes on along the minus strand of NZ_WMHO01000042.1, from coordinate 11,689 downwards.
GCGGCCAGTGCCGCCACCGCCTTGGTATCGCCCATGTCGAGCAGGTGCAGTTCGGCGCCGGTGGCCTCAAGCTCGGGCGCCGGTCCGCGCCGCGTTGCCACCACCTCGAAGCCGCGGCTCTGCCACTCCTTCACAAGGCCAAGGCCAAGCCCGCGCGACGCGCCGATGATGAGTGCAGATGGCATGTTCTTGTCTCCCCTGATTTGCCTCAGAGGTTGAACGATTGCCGGATGCCGTCAACCACGAACTGCGCCGCGAGCGCTGCCAGCACAACGCCGAGCAGGCGGGTGAGGGCGCCTTCGAACTTGGCGCCCATCAGTCGCATCAGCGGCCCGGCCGCCAGCAGCGACAGGAAGGTGAGCACCAGCACTGCGAGCAAGGCCGCCAGCACCACCGCCTCGCTGGCGATGTCCCCGCCGGTCCGCGCCGACAGCAGCATCACCGATGCGATGGAGCCCGGCCCGGCCAGCATCGGGATGGCCATCGGGAAGACCGAGATATCCTCTTCCTCCAGCGGCTTGCCGGCGGCGTCGGCGGCCGACTTTACTTCCTCGGCGCGGTTTTCGCGGCGCTGCGTGCGCTTTTCGAACACCATGTCGATGGCGATCAGGAACACCATGACGCCGCCGGCGATCTTGAAGGCCGGCAGCGTGATGCCCAGCGCCGACAGGAAGGCCTCGCCGCCCAGCGCAAAGGCGATCAGCACCGCCCCGGCGATCAGGCTTGACCTGACCGCCATCGTCACCCGGTGGCCAGCCGAGGTGCCGGCGGTGAGGCTGGAGAAGATCGGCACGCAGCCCGGCGGATCGATGACCACGAACAGCGTGACGAACGCGGAAATGAACAGCTGGACCAGCGGCCCGTCGAGAGCGATGCCCGTCATGTCCGTGCCGTCGCCGCCTTCAGCGTGTTGGCGAGCAGGCAGGCGATGGTCATCGGGCCGACCCCGCCCGGCACCGGCGTGATCCGGCCGGCGCGCTTCACCGCGCCATCGAAATCAACGTCGCCGACCAGCCGGGTCTTGCCATCGGGCAGCGCCACGCGGTTGATGCCGACATCGATCACGCAGGCCCCGGGCTTGATCCATTCGCCCTTCACCATGCCGGGAATGCCGACAGCGGCGACCACGATGTCGGCGCGCGCCACGTGGGCAGCCAGATCGCGGGTGCGGCTGTGGGCCACCGTCACCGTGGCGCTGCGGTTGAGCAGCAGGGCGGCCATCGGCTTGCCCACCAGGATGGAGCGGCCGATCACCAGCGCCTCGGCGCCGGCGATGGTGCCGATTGCCTCCTCGATCAGCATCAGGCAGCCCGATGGGGTGCAGGGCACCAGCCCCTTGCGGCCGCTCACCAGCAGCCCGGTGTTGACCGGGTGCAGGCCGTCGACATCCTTGGCCGGGTCGATCGCGGCGATCACCCGGTCGCTGTCGATATGCCGGGGCAGCGGCATCTGGACCAGAATGCCATCGACAGCCGGATCGGCATTGAGCGCGGCGATGAGCGCCAGCAGTTCCGCCTCCGGCGTGGCGGCGGGGAGGCGATATTCGCCGGAGATCATGCCGGCTTCCCGCGTGGCCTTGCCCTTGGAACCGACATAGACGGCGCTGGCCGGATCATCGCCGACCAGCACGACGGTGAGGCCGGGTGCGCGACCGTGCGCCGCCACGAACGCTTCCACCCCGGCCGCCACGTCTCTGCGCAAGGCGGCGGCGCGGGCCTTGCCGTCGATGAGGACCGCGCTCATCCCAGCAGCAGGCCCGAATCCATCACCAGCGCCGGCACCAGTTGCTGCAGGCCGGCGAGCAGCAGCCACAGCACCAGCGGCGACAGGTCGATGCCGCCGAAATCCGGCAGGAAGCGGCGGATCGGCGCCACCATCGGCGCATAGATGCGATCAAGCGCATCGAGAATGGCGCTGACGAAGCGGTTGCGGGTGTTGACCACGTTGAACGCCACCAGCCAGCTGGCGATCGCCCACGCCACCAGACCCCAGATCAGCACCTGGGTGATCATGATGAAGATGTTGACGAGCGCGAGGGTGGTATTGGCCATGGGCGGAAGGCCTTACAGATTGGCCCGGCCGCCTGCAATGGAGAGTGGCAAAATGGGCTGACGCGCGGCAGTATCGCGACCGGGGAAGAGGGGAACGCCATGTTCGAGACGCTGGCCGATATCGTGCCACATTTTGCGGCGACGAGGCCCGGCAGGACCGCCGTGCGCGCCGATGGGGCCAGCTGGAGCTTTGCCGATCTGCACGACCGCGAACGGCGGGCGGTGACGGCGCTGAAGGCGCTGGGCGTCAGGAAGGGTGACCGGGTTGGCTGGCTGGCGCTCAATCACATCGAATATGTCACGCTGATGTGCGCCTGTTTTCGCATGGGCGTGGTGATGGTGGCGATCAACGCCCGGCTGGTGGCGCGCGAGATCGCCTATGTGCTGGGCGATGCCGGCATCAATGTGCTGGTTTCGGAAACTGCCTTCCTGCCGCTGGTGACCGAGGCGCAGGCCACAACCGGGCTGGCCAGCGTGCTGCTGCTCGATGCGCCGCATGATGGGCGCCCCGCCTTTGCGGATTTCGTCATGGGCCACGCGCCCGACGATGTGCCCATCGCTGCCGGCCCCGACGATATCGCCATTCAGATGTACACCAGCGGCACCACCGGCTTTCCCAAGGGTGCGCTGCTGTCGCATCGCCAGCTGCTGTCCGCGCTCGCCAAGCCGGACCGGTTGGAAGGCACGGCCCTGGCGCCGTGGCAGGATGACGATGTCTCGCTGGTGGCCATGCCGGTGTTTCATGTCAGTGGTTCGCTGTGGCTGCTGATGGGCATGGCGCGCGGCGCCCCTTCGGTGATCCTGCCGCGCCCTGACATTGCCACCATTGTGACCGCCATTGCCCAGCAGCGCATCACGCGCCTGGTGCTGGTGCCGGCAGTGATGCTGGCCATCTGCCAGTATCTGGAAACCGCTCCAGCTGATCTGAGCAGTGTCAGGGAACTCTATTATGGGGCTTCGCCGATTCCGCTGGATGTGCTGCGCCGGTCGATCGTGGCCTTCCCGCGCGCGCTGTTCGTGCAGGTCTATGGCGCCACCGAGACATCGGCCAGTGTCACCTGGCTGCCGCCCGAAGACCATGATCCGGCCGGAAACGACCGCATGCGCAGCTGTGGCAAGCCCTATCCTGGCGACCGCATCCGCATCGTCGATGACCATGGCAATGATCTGCCTCCCGGCGCGGTCGGGGAGATCTTGATCAGTTCGCCCGGCAACATGACCGGCTATCACAACAAGCCGGAGGCCACTGCCAAGGCCCTGATCGACGGCTGGTATCACAGCGGGGACGCCGGCTATCTGGATGCAGACGGCTATCTCTACATCCACGACCGGGTGAAGGACATGATCGTGTCGGGGGCTGAGAACATCTACCCGGCCGAGGTGGAGAACGCCCTGCACGAGCATCCGGCCGTGGCCGATTGCGCGGTGATCGGCGTGCCCGACGACAAGTGGGGCGAAGCGGTCAAGGCCATCGTGGTGAAGAAGGCCGAGGTGACGCCCGAGGAACTCATCGCCTTCGCCCGCGCGCGCATCGCTGGCTACAAGGTGCCCAAATCAGTGGACTTCATCGACGTGCTGCCGCGCAACCCCAGCGGCAAGATCCTGAAGAAGGACCTGCGCGAGCCGTGGTGGGCCGGGCGCGAGCGCAAGGTGAACTGACGCAGCTAGGGGCAGCCTGGCCGGCTGGCCGGGCTGCCCCTGCTCGTCAGTGCGGCGCCGTCAGTTCGGCTTCTGCATGTCCTTGCCGGCTTCTTCCAGCGCTTCGCCGGTGTTCTGCTTGGCGTCACTGGCGGCAACGGCGGCCTTGTCGCCGGCCTCGTCGATGGCAGCGCCGGCCTTGTCGCCAGCGGTTTCGATTGCATCGCCAGCCTTCTCGGTGTTGGCAGCGGTGTCGGCGGCGGCGGAATTGGCGGCTTCGCTGGTTTCTTCCTTGGTGGCCTGTGAACAGGCAGCAAGAGCAAGTGATGCAGCGCCGAGAATCAAGATACGGTTGAATATGTTCATGAGCTTATCCTCTTGAGGCCAAAACCGGCCATGTCGGGCATTGCTCTCTGAAAGCATTCCAACGCCCTGCTTGTAGCATGGTTTCGGCACTATACCCCATCAATTCGGTAGGACTGGCCCATTATTCTGGTGAGGCTGCCGATCCCGCCAATATGCCGCCATCGATATGAAATTCGCTGCCGGTCACATAGGCACTTTCATCGCTGGCCAGATAGGCCGCCATGGCTGCGACTTCGTCGGCCGTGCCAAAGCGCCTCAAGGGCGTGTCGGCCACGAAGGCCTTGATCGCGGCGTCCCGCTCCTCTGGCGTGGTGCCCAGCATCGGTTCCCACATCGGCGACATGATCGCAGCCGGGTGGATGGAGTTGCAGCGGATGGCGAGGCCCTGCTGCGCGCACCACAGCGCCACGGATTTCGTGTGATTGCGCACCGCCGCCTTGGAACTGGCATAGGCCGCCGCCGCCGGGATGCCGACAATACCGGAGCGCGACGAGATGTTGATGATGCTGCCCTTCGCTCTTGCCCGCATCGCCCGGATCGCGGCGCGGCAGCCGAGGAACGTGCCATCGAGGTTGACCGCGTGGACGGCGCGCCAGTCGGCCAGGCTGGCGTGTTCGGGATCATGCGGCACGGGCGCACCCTCGAATCCGGTGATGCCGGCGTTGTTGACGAGGATGTCGAGCGCGCCGACTTGCGCCATCACCTTGTCCCACGCTGCCTCGTCGGCGACGTCTAGAGCCACGAAGCGGCCGCCGATGCTCAGCGCCACGGCTTCGCCATCGGGGTTGATGTCGGTCACCCACACACGGGCGCCTTCCGCGGCAAAACGGCGGGCGATGGCCTCACCGATGCCGCGGGCCGCGCCGGTGACGAGTGCGGTCTTGCCTTCCAGTCGCTGCATGGGCCTGCTATCGCGCTGCCGGTTCTGAAGTTCAAGGCTGGGGAAGCGCAATGCAGACCATCGGGGTGATCGGTGCAGGCCTGATGGGCAATGGCATCGCGCACGTGGCCGCACAGGCCGGTTATGACGTGGTCCTGTCGGACGTGGCGATGGAGCGCTGCGAGGCGGCCCGCGCCACCATTGCGAAGAACCTGGCCCGCCAGGTGGGCAAGGCCGTCCTGACCCAGGATGCAGCCGATGCCGCGCTGGCCCGCATCAGTCTGACGACCATGGCCGCCGATTTTGCCAGTGCCGACCTGGTGATCGAAGCCGCCACCGAGAACGAGGCGGTGAAGATCCAGATCTTCCAGGGCATGGCCACGCTGCTGAAGCCCGAGGCGCTGCTGGCCAGCAACACCAGCTCCATCTCCATCACCCGCCTTGCCGCCGCCACCGGGCGCGCGGATCGTTTCTGCGGACTGCACTTCTTCAATCCCGTGCCCCTCATGGCATTGGTGGAGATCATCCCCGGCCTCGCCACGTCACCGCAAACCACCGCCGCCATGCAGGGCTTTGCCGCACGGCTGGGCAAGACGGCGATCCTCGCCGGGGACGCGCCGGCCTTCATCGTCAACCGCGTGCTGTGCCCGATGCTGAACGAGGCGATCTTCGCGCTAGGCGACGGGGTGGGCAGCGTCACCGACATCGACACCGGGTTGAAGCTGGGCGCCAACCACCCAATGGGGCCGCTGACGCTTGCCGATTTCGTCGGTCTCGACACGCTGCTCAGCATCATGCGCGTGATGCAGGAGGGCACAGGCGATCCCAAATATCGCCCGGCGCCGCTGCTGGTGAAGTATGTCGAGGCCGGCTGGCTGGGCCGCAAGTCGGGCCGCGGATTTTATGACTACACCGGCGCCGAGCCGGTCCCGACCCGGTGAAGGTTGAAGACATGAGCGCGCACGCCCCGCATCCCGACAGCCTGGCCAAGACGGAGACGCTGATCGAGGCGCTGCCCTATCTGCAGCGCTATGCCGGCAAGACCTTCGTGGTCAAATATGGCGGCCACGCCATGGGCGATGCCGAACGCGCCCGCGATTTTGCCGAGGATGTCGTGCTGTTGAAGGCGGTGGGCATCAACCCGGTGGTCGTCCACGGTGGCGGCCCGCAGATCGGCAGCCTGCTGAAGCGGCTGGGGATCGAGAGCCGCTTTGTCGATGGCCTGCGTGTCACCGATGCCGCCACGGCAGAAGTCGCCGAGATGGTACTCGCCGGCAGCATCAACAAGGAAATCGTCGCCCATATCGCCCAGGCCGGCGGCCGCGCGGTGGGCATCAGCGGCAAGGATGCCGGGCTGGTCACGGCGGCCAAGGTCGAGCGCACGACGAAGGACCCGGGCAGCCTGATCGAGGAGGTGGTGGACCTCGGTTTCGTGGGGGAGCCGGCGCATGTTGACCGCAGCATCATCGACACGCTGGTGGCGGCCGGCATCGTGCCGGTGATCGCGCCGGTGGCGGTTGGGGCCGATGGCCACACCTACAACATCAATGCCGACACGATGGCCGGCGCCATCGCCGGCGCGCTGGGCGCCGCCCGCCTGTTCCTGCTGACCGATGTTGCCGGCGTGCTCGACAAGGGCGGCACGCTGATGACAGACCTGACGCCGGCCGCCATTTCGGGCCTGGTGGCCGATGGTACCATCACCGGCGGCATGATCCCCAAGCTGGAAACCTGCGTGGCCGCCGTGAACGCCGGCGTGGATGCGGCGGTGATCATGGATGGCCGGATTCCGCACGCCCTGCTATTGGAGATCTTCACGCGCAAGGGCGCCGGCACCTTGGTCCGCGCCTGACATTCGAGGGAGACGACGCCATGCGGATCCTGCTGTCTGGCATTGCCCTGATGGCTGCGGGCGCGGCTGCCCAGAGCCCGCCGCCACCGCCGCTGTTCGAGAAGCCGCTGGCCGACCTGCCGGGCAAGGAGATCGCGCTGGTCGAAGTGGTGCTGCCACCCGGCGGCGCCAGCCCGGCGCACCGCCATAACGCGCACGTCGTCGTCTATGTGCTGGAAGGCAGCATCGTGATGCAGGTGGCGGGCAAGCCGGAACAGACGCTGGGCGTGGGCCAGACCTTCTCGGAAGACCCGGGCGACGTCCACACGGTTGGCCGCAATGCCAGCACCACGCGGCCGGCGCGCTTCCTGGCCTTCTTCGTGAAGGACCGCGCCGCGCCGCGCACCATCCCGGCGCCCTAGGCCGCGATCGCTTCGCGCCTCGCTGGCGGCCGGCTGGTCACCTCGCGGAAGATCTCGCGATAGCGCGGGTGCTCGGTGCCCATCAGCCGGTCCCACACCGTGAAATACAGGCCGAAATTGTGGTTGAAGCTGCCGTTGTGATGCAGATCATGATGGGTGGTGGTGGCAAACAGCCCCCAGAACCAGTGATCGGCAAAGCCCTTCGGCATCAGCTCCACGCCGCTGTGGCCCATCACGTTGCGGATGATCATGATGCCCAGGAAGATGAACATGGGCGTGAAGGGCGTTGGCACGATCGTCACCCACAACGACACGAACAGGGCTTCGAACATCGCTTCCAGGGCGTTGAAGCTGTAGGCGGCGAAGGGTGTTGGCGTCACCGACTTGTGGTGCAGGGCGTGACAGTGGCGGAACAGCCGGCGGTGGTGGAGCGTACGGTGCATCCAGTAGAACCATGTGTCATGCGCAACCAGCAGCACACCAACCCAGGCCAAGGTTCCGGCAATTGACGGCTCGCCTTCGTGAAAGCCGCCGCCAAAGCCATTGGCCCTGAGCCACAGCGCCGGCGTGGCCACCAGCGCGTAGATGATCACGCTGCGCAATGATGCCAGCAGCTCGCGCTGGCGATCGGCCATGGCAGCACTGCGGCTCTGGAGGCGGCGCACCCGCCACGGTGATCGCAGCACCAGCGCGACGATCGCGGTCATCAGCAGTGTTGCCACCACATAGCGCCCGCCATCGAACAGGAAGACGTCGGGAAATACACGGAGGGCGGCATCGAGGAGGGAAAGCGGTTGAGCAGTCATGGCGTCTTCCTTTCGGTTGAGCCCTGCTGATCGACGTTCGTGGCAGCGTTGGCGCGGCGTGTTTCAGATTTCGACTGGTCGAACTTGCAGATTCGATCAGTCAGCCCGTTGGCGGCTCCGATATTCGCTTGGTGTGCAGCCAGTTTCGGCGCGAAACGCCCGGTTGAAGGGGGCCAGGCTGCCGAATCCGGCATCGAGCGCAATGGTCAGGATCGGCACGTCGCGCTGGTCCGGGTCGGCCAGTGCCGCCTTGGTCTCGGCGATGCGGAACTCGTTCAGCCAGGCGTTGAAGTTGCGCGCGCCAAGCCCCTGGTTGATGGCACGGCGCAGGCGATACTCCGGCACCCCCAATCGGGCGGCCACGGCGGTGATGGTCAATCCGTCCTGCCGGTACAGACGCTCCTGGCGCATCAGGGCCGACAGCCGGGCCAGCAGTTGCGAATTGTCGACTTCGGGTGCAACTGCTGCGCCCTTTGCCGGCTTGGCGGGCGGGATCAGCAGGCTGGCATCGCGCCAGCCGAACAGCGTGGAGGCCACGGTCACGGTGAGCAGCAGCAGCGTGGCGGAATTGATCAGCCGCCACGCGCCCGGCGGTGGCCAGCCTGGTGCCGCCAGTTCGGCGGCCACCACCACCATGATGGCAAGCCCGATCGCGACGGCCAGCATCAGGCGCGCCCGCCGGCGCAGCTCCACCAGATCATCGTCGCGACCGCGCAGGGCAACGATGACGCCGAGGGCACAGAACAGCAGGCTGGGCAGCGGCCAGAACAGGGCCATCAACGGCCGCGGCCATTGGCCGGGAAAGCCCAGGTAGCTGCTGATGGCGCCAGCACCGACCAGCCCGACCACGGCCAGCGTGTGGACCGGGCGCAGCTCGAACCCGTCGTCAAACCAGCTCGCGGCAAACAGCCAGAACAGCGCCGGACAGGCCATCCCGGCGAGGTGCAGCGGCACCCGCCACCATGCCGCCAGTGCAGAAACGGGCATTGCCGGCAGGAAGAGGTAACCCAGCGCCGCCGCGCACAACAGCGTGCCGAGCCGTGCGGTCAGCGAGGCGCGCCAGCCCCTTGCGAAATTGCACGCCAGCAGCGCCAGCAGCACCATGGTGCCCCCGCGCAGCACGCCGTCCCAGAAATCGATCCCCATTCCGGCACGTTATCAGGCGCCATCCGGCCCGTCACCTTGCCGGCCCCTCCGCCTGCTACTGCGGTGCGGTGACCGCCGTGTCCTGATCGGCAATCGCGGTGGCGGCGTTCTGGGCCGGGGTGTTCACCGTGCGGGTGGAGCGCACCGCCGGCGTGTCGCGGCCAGACCAGTCGAAATAGCTGCCCCGCGCCTTCTTGTAGTTGGCCTTGGGGTCATAGAGCGTCAGCCCCTGCAGATCGAGATCGCGCGCCTCGGCGCTGCCCATTGCGGCCAGCAGCGTGAAGCCGGCGACATAGGCGTTGCGCCGTGCCGTGGCCAGCGCCACGCGGCTGTTGATCAGCTCCTGCTCGGCGTTCAGCACTTCGATGATGGTGCGGTTGCCGACGCTGTTCTCGGCCCGCACGCCTTCGAGGGAAAGGCTGTTGGCAGCGATCGCGGCTTCGGCGGAGGTGATCACGTCGAGGCTGGCCTTCCAGCTGGCGTAGGCGGCACGCACCTGCTGGATGACGCTGCGTTCGGTGGCGATCTGGTTTTCCATCGCGGCGGTCAGCCGTGCCTGGTTCTGACGGATCTGCGCCGCAGGACGGCCGCCCTGATAGAGCGGCAGCGTCACCTGCGCGCCGATCACGGCGGATTCCTGGGCAGCCGGGATGTTGATCGGCACCGCCGCGCGGGCGCCGCCAAAGTTGTCGTTGCGATTGAAACTGCCGAAGGCGCTGAGCGTCGGCAGGCGGCCGGCGCGGGCGGCCTTCACGTCATAGCCGGCGGCCTCGCTGGTCTTGGTGGCGGCGGCGATGTCGGGGTTTTCCTTGATGGCGATCTCCGCCGCCTGCTCCACAGACTCCGGCAGGTTGGGCAGTGGCGGCGGCTGGCTGAGATCGGCCGGCGGCTCGCCGACCTGCTGGATATAGCGTTCCTTAGACGCGATCAGGTTGGCTTCGGCGTTCCGCAAATCGGCGCGGGCCTGGGACAGCCGCGCTTCGGATTGGGCGACGTCGGTGCGGGTGAGATCGCCAACCTCGAAACGGTCCTGCGTGGCGCGCAGATTGACTTCGAGGTTGCTCACGTTGGCGCGGTTGAAGGCGACGATCTGGGTGTCGCGCAGCACGTCGTTGTAGGCAGCGACAACCTGGCTGAAGACGCTGGCCTCGGTGGCGCGCAGCGTCTCCTCGCCGGCCGCAACGCGGGCATCGGCAGCCTTGACGCCGTTCTTCACCAGCCCGCCCTGGTAGATGGGAACGTTCAACTGGCCCTGCGTCTGCAGGGTGCGCGGGATGATGACGAACTGGCCGCCGGGGATCAGCACATTCTCGTTGAACGTGGAGTTGATCTGGACATTGGGCAGGCCAGCGGCGCGCTGGATCGGCACATTCTCGTCGGTCGCCATCTGGTTGGCGCGCGCGGCGTTCAGCGTCGGGTTGGTCTGATAGGCCTTGGCGAGCGCGCTCTGCAGCGTTTCGGCGGTGGAGGGGGCGGCGACCAGCACGGCCAGCAGCGCGGCCGAGCGGCGCAACCGGGCGCGCACGCCGCCGGCCGACCCGAAGCCGGCCTCAAGCCCAAGCATCTGCATCAACTTCTTCCTTCGTTGCGCCTGCACAGGGCAGGACAGCGCCCTCTTGGTGGTGCCATATAGAGACAAGACAGGTCGCGGCCAAGGGGCGGGACGCGCAAATTTGAGCCATAACCAAATTGTCGCTGACCGCCCTGACAATGCTCATCTTACCGCCGGCACCGCCTTCAGATAGGCGCCGATGGCGGCGCGGTCGGCATCGGACAGCTCGGCCATGTTGGCCTGCACCTCCACCATGGTGCCGCCAACACTGTCATAATCGGGCGTGAAGCCGGTCTTGAGATAGTCGGCGATCTCGCCGGCATTCCACGTGAGTTTGCCCGGCGTGATATTGGGGACCTTGCCCTTGCCTTCCGCGTCGATGGCGCCGGCCAGCCAGCGCGCCCGGTCTGGCCCGCCCAGCGACCCACGCGGCGTGTGGCACTCGCCGCAGTGGCCGGGGCCCTCCACGAGATATTGGCCTTCACGCACCATCGCCGGGGCATTGGCCGGCAACGCCACCACTGGCGTGGGGTCCAGATACAGCCATTTCCACAGGCCGATGCCGCGCCGGATGCTGAATGGGAAGGGGACAGTGCCGGGCGGCGGATTGCCAGCCACGGCGGGCAGGCTGTTCAGAAAGGCGAACAGGTCAGCCACGTCGCTCCCACGCATCCGCGCATAGCTGGTGTAGGGGAAGGCCGGGTAATAATGGCGGCCATCGGGCGCCACGCCGCGGCGCATTGCATTGTCGAACTCGGCCAGGCTCCAGCCGCCGATGCCGGCCGGGCCCGGCGAGATGTTGGGCGGCTGGAAGCTTCCGAACGGCGTGACCAGCAGCGCGCCGCCGCCCAGCTTAAGCCGGTCGGCGCCCTTGGCCCCCTTTGCGGCATGGCAGGAGGCGCAGCCGCCGGCATGGAAGAGGCGCGCGCCCCGCGCCGGATCGCCCGGCCCCTGCGCCACCTCTGTCGCGTCCAGCCGCTGCGGCGCGGTTGCGAGC
>NZ_WMHO01000419.1 GCF_010994245.1 Sandarakinorhabdus rubra | reverse complement strand
AGTGGCGCACTGCTGGTGCTGGCCCTGGTGGCCGGCGACCCGGCACTGGCGGCGCCGCGCAAGAAGCGCGGTGCCAAGCGCGCGCGCGCCGCTGCCGCGCCGGCCACGCCCACGCCGCCGCCGGCCTCGGTGCGGCAGGGCGTGGAATATTGGCGCGCCGGCAAGTGGGACGAGGCTGTGAAGATGTGGCAGCCCTTTGCCGAACAGGGCGATGCCGATGCCATGTTCAACATGGGCCAGGCCTGGAAGCTGGGCCGCGGCGTCGCGCTGGACAAGGCCAACGCGCAGGACTGGTATCGCCGAGCCGCCGTGAAGGGCCACCTTCCCGCCCAGGCCAATCTGGGCATCCTGTTGTTCCAGGCTGGAGACAAGGCCGAAGGCGTGCGCTGGCTTAAATCGGCCGCCGACAAGGGCGAGATGCGCGCCCAATATGTGCTGGGCATCGTCCACTGGAACGGCGATGGCGCCGCCAAGTCGATGCCGTTGGCCTATGCCTATCTGGTGCGGGCGGCTGCCCAGGGCCTGCCGGAGGCGACGCGGGCCTTGAACGAACTTTCGCAGGCGATCCAGCCGCTCGACCGCGCCAATGGCTGGCAGATCGCCACGGCCCTGGCCGGCAACAGCGGCGTGCCGGCGCAGTTCCAGCCCGGCATCCTGCCGCCGCCGCTCACCCCCGTCACCACGCCGCCGCCGACGCTGGTGGTGGCCGGCACCAGTGCTGCCCCGGCACCCGGCACCAGCGCCACCACCGCGGCGCTCAACGCAGCCGCCCTGAAGGCGGCTGGCGAGGGCGATACCAGCGACGCGCCAACAGCTGCGGCGGCACCCGCGCCTGCCGTGACGAC
>NZ_WMHO01000418.1 GCF_010994245.1 Sandarakinorhabdus rubra | reverse complement strand
GGCGGGCACGGCACCGCGCCAGCGCACGCGCTGCAGGGCCAGCGTGCCGGCCAGCTCCAGCTGTTCGACCGGCCGGGTGACTATCGAGGCATTCAGCCCGCGCGCCTGCATGTCCTGCGCGGCGATCGTGGCCAGCGGATCGATGTCGAGCAGGACCGGCACAGCGCTGCGCGTCCGGGCGGTGAACAGCGCCGCATTGAGGCGCAGCCGGCCGTCGGCCAGATCGGCCTTGGCCCCGGCCTCATGGTGCCAGCCGGTTTCCGCCGGCAAGGCCGTGAGCGCCGCCGTATCGCGCGCGAGGAGGTTCCAGCCCGGCAACCGGGCGGTGCGCGCGGAGCGGGCGAACAGCAACAGCCCCGGAACGCCCGCCGGTCGCCAGCCCAGCGCAAAGTCCGGCGTGAAGAACTGCCGGCGCTGCTGCGGCGCATCGGCCGGCGTGAGGCAGGGCGCGCAGCCGGGGCGCAGATCGGTCACCGCCAGCTGTACCTGTGCCTCGGTCCAGCGCGCGCTGGCGATCAGTTCCAGCCCCTCGAGCGGCGTGAACCGGGCCATGCCGAACAGGCTGTGGGTGCGGTGGCGCTGTTCCAGTTCGCGGTTGGCGAGCAGGGTGCCCGCCTCGGTGTCGGCCTGCCGCCGCCACTGACGCTGGTGCTGCACGGCGCCGCCCACTTGCAGGTGCAGCGCGCCCCAGCGGCCATCGGCGCTGATCTGGTGGCGTTCCAGCGTGTCGCGGCTGCGCCCGATCAGGCCATAGCCGCCGCTGGCCAGCCCGGCGGGCGTGGCGAGATCATCCAGCCGGCGCCCGTCGGCGAGATCGAGGCCGCGCCGCCCGGTCTGACGGGCCAGCGACTGG
>NZ_WMHO01000417.1 GCF_010994245.1 Sandarakinorhabdus rubra | reverse complement strand
ATCATGCACCTCGGCCAGGCTGCGCGGCCGGCCATCGGCGGCAAAGAAGGTGGAGCGGTTGGCGGCGGCCGCCGCCGGCAGCAGGCTGGCCGCCGCCAGTCCCGGCGTGGCGGCCATGGTCTTCAGGAACTTCACCGCGCCGCCGGCACCGAAGAAGGCGGCGAGATAGAGATCGGCGCTGCCCACCGCGCGGCCCAGCGCGCTTTCCAGTTTCGCCGCATTGTCGCGGGTGAATTCGCCGGCCATGGCAGCGGCCGCACCGGCATCATGGCGCAGGGCGAGAATGGCCTGCTTCACTGCCGGCGCGGCGCCATCCTTGAGCGCCTGCGCGGCCCAGCCCAGCCCGTGCGCGGCGCCGTGACGGGCCACCACGCCCAGCCAGGTGGCATCGGTGAACTGGAACAGGCCGCTGGCGCTGCTGGTGGCGGCGCGGGCGGCGGGGTTGAGCCCGGATTCAGCGCGGGCATTGGCCAGCAGATAGGAGAAATCCACGCCGGTGCGCTGCGCCGCCGCCTCGATGGCGGCGATCACCGGCTGGGCATTGCTGCGCGGCTGGATGGCGTGCGTCATGCCCCACATCCTGCAAAGCCTGTGCCAGCTGTGCGCCCCCCGGCCATGGTTCAGGCCCAGCGCCCGTCGCGGCCATAGGTGACCGGCTCGGCGCGCACCGGCGCCGGCCGCAGCACGGAGAGCCGCTTTTCAACGCTGATCAGCTTGGCGCGGGCGCGCAGCATGGCCTCACTGTTGAGCGCGCGCGCCTGTTCCAGAGCGGCGCGCGGCACCGGCGCGCCAGCGCGGATCGCCGCCTGCACCGCGTCCAATGCCTCGCGCTTCGCATCGGTGGCGGCGGCAATCGCATC
>NZ_WMHO01000416.1 GCF_010994245.1 Sandarakinorhabdus rubra | reverse complement strand
GCGCTCGCCGCCCGCATCGAGGCGCTGGAGGTGGCGCTGCTGCCGCCGCCGGCGCGCGTGATCGTCAACGCCCGCACCGGCACGGTGGTGATCTCGGGCGAGGTGCGGATCCTGCCGGCGGCCGTGGCGCACGGCAATCTCACCGTGCGCGTCACAGAGAACCAGCAGGCTAGCCAGCCCGGCCCGTTCGGACGCGGGCAGACGGTGGTGACCCAGCAATCGACCGTGGAAGCCGGCGAGGCCAGCACCCGCATGAACCTGTTCGCGCCAGGCGCCCGGCTGGGCGACATCGTCGATGCCGTCAACGCACTGGGCGCCGCACCGGGCGACCTGGTGGCGATCCTGGAGGCCCTGAAGGCGGCCGGCGCGCTGCGCGCCGAACTGGTGGTGATCTGATGGAATTGAAGCCCCCCGCCCTGGTGCTGAAGCAGGTCGGCCTGCCGCTGGCGGGCACCCCCGACGAGGCAAGACTGGCCGCAAGGGCCGGCGCCGATTTCGAGGCGCTGCTGGTCACGCGGCTGCTGAAATCGGCGCGCGCCAGCGCGCTCGGCGATGACCTGATGGGGAACAACGACATCGTGCGCGACCAGATCGACGAACAGCGGGGCCGCCTGATCGCGTCCGCCGCGCCGCTGGGCCTTGCGCGCCTGATTGCCAAGGGCGCCGGCAAATGATGGACCTGCTCGCCATTGGACGCACCGGCGTTCTGGCCTTCCAGAAGGCGCTGAATGCCACCGGCGACAATGTCGCCAATGCCGACACCCCCGGCTATGTGCGCCGCCGCGTGACGCTGGCCATCAATCCGCCGGGCCGGGGTGGCCCGCTGGAGCGCGCGCCGCTGGCCGGCGCCGGGGTGCGGGTC
>NZ_WMHO01000415.1 GCF_010994245.1 Sandarakinorhabdus rubra | reverse complement strand
ACCCACGCCCGCGGCGGGCGGCGGCAGCACGCCAACGCCGACCCCGCCGGCCACGCCCGCCAGCGTCTATCCGGCCGTGCCTTCTGCCGCACTCACCACGGCCGATGTGGAACAGGTGATCGCCCGCGCCGCCGCCGAGGCCAGCGCGCGCGGCTTGCCGGCGGTGATTGCGGTGGTGGACCGGGTCGGCAATGTGCTCGCCGTCTATCGCATGGCCGGCGCCCGGGCGACCGCGACCACGCGGCCCAATGCCAACGGTGCCAACATCGATGCGCAAGGGGTAACCTTGCCGGCGGAGCTGGCCGCCATCGCAAAGGCGATCACCGGGGCCTATCTCTCGTCGGGCGGCAATGCCTTTTCGACGCGAACCGCCTCGATGATCGTGCAGCCGCATTTTCCGCCGTCTGCCAATACGGTCGGGCTGGAGTCGGGCCCGCTCTATGGCGTGCAATTCTCGCAGTTGCCCTGCTCTGATCTCGTCACCCGCTTCGGCGTCGGCAGCCCGCTGATCGGGCCCAAACGCTCGCCGCTGGGGCTGGCGGCCGATCCCGGCGGCTTCCCGCTCTACAAGGGCGATGTGCTGGTCGGTGGGGTCGGCGTGATGGCCGATGGTGACTATGGCTTCGATGCCGAGGTGACCGATGTCGACGCCGATGACGAGGAGCATATCGCGCTCGCCGCCACGCTGGGCAACCCGGCACCCACGGCGATCCGGGCCGACCGCATTTCGCTGGATGGCACCTTGCTGCGTTACACCGATGCGGTGCCGGCCGGGCTGAAGGCCAGCAGCGCCAGCGTGCCGCCGCTGTCGGGCATGGCCGGGGCGCTGGTGGCGGTGCCGGGCTTCGCGGGGGCCAGCATCA
>NZ_WMHO01000414.1 GCF_010994245.1 Sandarakinorhabdus rubra | reverse complement strand
CGTCGGGCGCCAGGCAACCGGGCGGCAGCGCCGGCGCGGCGCCACGCAGCGCATAGAGCCGGCCCACCGATGCCGCCGCATCACGGCACACGATGCGATAGGCGCGATCGAACAGACCGGTGAGCGCCGGGTCGGTCACCTGGCTCTGCGCCGTGCACAGCACGCCGGCGCTGCCGATGCGAAAACTGTCGGCCAGCGACAGGCTTTGCGCCGATGCCGGGGCAGCCATCACCAGAGCGACCAAGGCGGCAAGATGGCGGGCAGCCAAATGGGACGGGCGCATCATGGCTGGGCCTTCGGTTCGGGCGGCAGCGCCAGCCACAGCGCCGGATTGCCGCCGCTGGTCACCGGATCGGTGGCGTCCACGTCGCTGAACAACGGGCCGAAATCGAACAGGCGCTGCAGCAGCACCAGCGGGAGCCGCTCCATCGGTTGCAGCAGCCGGTCGCGGCCTTCAAGCTCGTCCAGCGTCAGCGGCTCGATCCCGGTCAGCACGGCGATCAGCTCGGGCCCGATCCCGCTGGAACAGGGCCTGCCGAACACGCAGCCGTTGACCGCCGAGGTGGGGGTGAGCGCCTTCAGATCTGGCACCAGCCGGACCAGATCACGCGTGTCGTTGTTGGTGGCAAAGCCGCCCGCTGGCAGTTGCACCCGGCCGTTGATCACCACATCGAGCAGGGCGCCGCCGCTGATCGGGCCATCCAGCCCGGCGGTGACCTCCAGCCCGCCGAGGCCAGCGGTGAAGCCGGCGCGCGTGCGGGCATCGCCACTGTTCTGGATCAGCACATCCCGGGTGGCGGCAATGCGGATGGTGCCGGCGCCGATGGTGCCGGCCGGCGTGCCCACCGGCTGCGCCGCGTTGAGCGC
>NZ_WMHO01000413.1 GCF_010994245.1 Sandarakinorhabdus rubra | reverse complement strand
CGAGATGCAGGCGCGCGGCCTGCCGCAGGAGCGCCCGCAGTGAGCGCCGCCCCGCACCAGCCGGTTTTGCTGGCCGAGGTGATGGCGGCGCTCGCGCTGAAAGCCGGCGATGTCTATGTCGACGCGACGCTGGGGGCTGGCGGCTATCTGCGCGCCGCACGCGGCTTCGGCATCGCCCATGCCTATGGCTTTGACCGCGATCCCGCCGCCCATGCGCTGAACCAGGACCTGGCCGGCGCGCGCGACGTGACGCTGGTGCGCCGGCCCTTTGCCGAACTGGTGGCGGGCCTTGCCGAGCATGGCGTGACGGCCGTGGATGCCATTGCCTTCGATATCGGCGTCTCCTCCATGCAGCTTGACGAGGCGGCGCGTGGCTTTTCCTTCCAGGCCGATGGCCCGCTCGACATGCGGATGAGCCAGGAGGGGCCGACGGCGGCCGATTTCGTCAACAGTGCCAGCGAGGCGGAGATTGCCGACGTGCTGTTCCACCTCGGCGACGAACGCGGCGCCCGGCGCATCGCGCGGGCCATCGTGGCCGACCGGCCGTTCAGCCGCACCGGCGAACTGGCCGCCCTGATCCGCCGGGTGCTGGGACGCGGTGAGCCGGGCAAGGACCCGGCGACCCGCAGCTTTCAGGCGCTGCGCATCCACGTGAACGACGAGCTGGGCCAGCTCGATGCCGGGCTGGTGGCCGCCGAACAGTTGCTGAAGCCCGGCGGACGCCTCGCCGTGGTGAGTTTTCATTCGGCCGAAGACCGGCGGGTGAAGGCCTTCCTGCGCGACCGGTCGGGCAGTGCGCCGGCCGCCTCGCGCCACATGCCGCAGGCCGCCGGAAGCCGGCCACCCAGCTTTGAAAAGCCGGCCCGCG
>NZ_WMHO01000412.1 GCF_010994245.1 Sandarakinorhabdus rubra | reverse complement strand
CAGGGCGGCGCGCTGGAGGGCGGTGGTGCCCGGCTCGGTCTGCAGCACGGCCTCGCCCTCGCGCCACGCCAGCCGGCTGCCATTCGCCTCCAGCGCCCAGGCAAAGTGCGGCAGGCCGGCATCCAGCGCGGCTTCGAGCCGGCCGGCCAGCACAGGCGAGCTGATCAGGAAGCCCATCTCGGTGTTCAGTTTCCACGAGCGCGGATCGAAGTTCATCGAGCCGACCAGCAACAGCCGGCCATCGACGACCAGCGTCTTGGCGTGGAGTTCGGACGCGCTGGTGCGGAAGAAGCTGACATCGCTGGCCCGGCGACGCAAGGAGCGCGGCACCAGGCCCAGCGTCACCCGGCTGCCCTCCACGCCGCGCATCTCCCACAGCCGCACCCCGGCTTCCAGCAGCTTCAGCCGCCATGGCGCATACCAGGCATGCACCAGCACCACGTTGTTCGACATCAGGCTGTTGGTGAGCACATCCACCCTGAGCCCCTGCCCCGCCAGCCCGGCCAGCAGGCGCGTACCCTCTTCACCCGGCACGAAATAGGCCGACACCAGCAGCAGCCGGCGGCTGACCGGCCCGATAGCGGCGAGCACCTGCGCCATGAGCAGCCGGTCTTCGGTGGCGGCACCGCTGATCTTCTCAGGCGGGTCGCTCAGCATCCGCACGTCGGCCCATTCGAAATCGCCCGCCTCATCGAGCAACGCCGCCGTCGCCGGGCTGGCGGCAGCGGCGGCATAGACGGCGCGCATCGCATCGGCGCCGGCCGGCGGCGGCGGCGGTGCCCCCGCCGGGCCCAGCTGTGCCGCTGGCACCGCTGCCGGACTGTCCCAGTAACGCTGGAAATCCGCTGCCACCGCTTCGGCAACGGCGC
>NZ_WMHO01000411.1 GCF_010994245.1 Sandarakinorhabdus rubra | reverse complement strand
TGGCGGGCTGGTGTTTGCCGCGCTCGCTGCCGCGGCCGGGCTGGTGATGATCACCGAATGGGCCGCGATGCACCGCCAGCCGGCGCTCGGCCGCCGGCTCGGTCTTGCCGTTCTGGCCGGCGCCGCCATCCTCACCCATTTCGGTGACTGGGCTTCGGCGCTGCTGCTGCTGGGCGGGGCGGCCGGGCTGGGCGGGTTGTTTCTGGGCCGTCTTGGCGGCGGCGTGCAGGCCAAAGGTGCCCGCCTCGATCGCGGCTTCGTGCTGGGCCTCCTCTATTGCGCGCTTCCCGTTGTGGCGCTGATCTGGCTGCGCGCCCAGCCGTGGGGGCTGTATGCAACGCTGTTCGTGATGGCCGTGGTGTGGGGCGCCGACATCGCGGCCTATTTCACCGGACGGGCGCTTGGTGGCCCCAAGTTGGCGCCAGCCATCAGCCCCAACAAGACCTGGAGCGGCGCACTGGGCGGCCTTGCCGGCAGCCTGATTGCGGCCTCGCTGGTGGCGCTGATCTGGCCCGGCTATGCCAATGCCGCCGGGCTGCTGCGGTTGGCCGGGCTGGCGGTGCCGCTCGCCGTGCTGTCGATCCTGGGCGATCTGTATGAGAGCGGCCTCAAGCGGCGGGCAGGGGTGAAGGACAGCGGCTCCCTGCTGCCCGGCCATGGCGGCGTGATGGACCGGCTGGATGGCCTGGTGCCGGCCGCCGTGGCCGGCGCCGGGGTCTTTGCCGCCACGGGCTGGGCCGGATGACTCGGGCGCTGACCATCTTGGGCGCCACCGGATCGGTGGGCAGCCAGGCGCTCGACCTCGTCGCGCGCAACCCCGGCCGCTGGCAGGTCGAGGCCTTGACCGCCAACCGTGATGTCGACGGCCTGGCCAG
>NZ_WMHO01000410.1 GCF_010994245.1 Sandarakinorhabdus rubra | reverse complement strand
CGCTGGCCGCCGCGTTGCCGGGCCTGCCGTGGCCGCGCATCGGCGAATTCGCCCGGGCGCTGGGCCGGCAGGGCAACGTGACGGCCATCGAACAGGCCGGTGCCCTTGCGGCTGCCCTGCAAATGGCCGACCCAGCGGCGCAATGGCCGGCGATCTGGGCCTGCTTCTTCACCCAGACCGACACGCCGCGCGCCGCCAGTCGTCTTGTCCCCAAGGCGCTCGATGATGCCGAGCCGGCCTGGCGCCCCTTCTGCGCCGAGGTGCAGGATGCATTGCTGGCCATCCGTGCCGGCCAGGAACGCTGGCAGATCCTCGCCACCGGCGGCCAGCATCTGCGCCTCGCCGTGCGGCTGGCGCAGGACTGGCGCGCGGCCAAGGCGCAGGCCGGCGTCATCGATTATGACGACATGATCCGCGCCGCCGCCCGCCTGCTGGCGGCGCCCGGCGCGGCGGACTGGGTGCGCTTCAAGCTCGACAGCCGCATCGATCATGTGCTGGTCGACGAAGCGCAGGACACCAACCTGGTGCAGTGGGAGGTGATCCGCGCCCTGGTGGAGGAGTTTTTCGCCGGGCTGGGCCAGCGCGACACGTTCCGCAGCCTGTTCGTGGTCGGCGATTTCAAGCAGTCGATCTTCAGCTTCCAGGGCGCCGACCCGCAGGTCTATGCCGATCAGAAGGATGTCTTCGTCGAGCTGTGCGAGGCCGATCCCGTGCGCTGGAAGGAGCCGGTGCTGACCACCAATTTCCGCTCGGCGCCGGCCATCCTGGCGGTGGTTGACGCGGTGATCGCGGGCGTGGGTGGCGGCCCGTTCGGGCCTGATCCCGTGCCGCCGCACGTTGCCCGGGCGGGCACGGCGGCCGGCGCCGTCACCTTGTGGC
>NZ_WMHO01000041.1 GCF_010994245.1 Sandarakinorhabdus rubra | reverse complement strand
ACGCGGACAATGCCGGCGGCGGCGCCATCGCGAAGGCCGGACGCCGGCTGGTGGTGCGCACCGATGCCCGGGTGATGGAGCCCGAACGCATCGGCGCGCTGCCGGTGAAGTTTGCCGGCGGGGTGAAGCCGCTGACCGTTGCCGATCTGGCCACGGTGCGCGTGGGCAGCGCCCTGCGGGCCGGCGCTGCCACGGTGAATGGCCGCCAGACCGTGCTGGGCACCATCATGCTGCTGACCGGTCAGAACAGCCGCACCGTGGCGCGCGCGGTGGATGCCACTCTGCCCGAGGTGCAAGCGGCGTTGCCCGAGGGCATGGTGATCCGCGCCCGCTATGACCGCGCCGACATTGTCGAACGCACGGTGGCGACAGTGCGGAACAATCTGTCTGAGGGGGCGGCACTGGTCGCCTTCGTGCTGATCCTTGTGCTGGGCCACTGGCGGGCGGCGCTGATTGTCGCCGTGGTCATTCCCATCGCCTTCCTGGTGGCGGCCATCGGCATGGTGCGGCTGGACATTTCCGGCAACCTGATGAGCCTGGGTGCGCTCGATTTCGGCCTGCTGGTCGATGGCGCCATCGTCGCGGTGGAGAATGCCCTGCGCCGGCTGGGCGCCGAGCAGCAGCGGCTGGGCCGAGCGTTGGACGAAGTCGAACGCCGCGGCCTGATCACGGCGGCGATGGGCGAGGTGGCGCGCCCGGTCGCCTTCGGGGTGGCAATCATCACCCTGGTCTATGTGCCGGTGCTGGCGCTGGGCGGCGTGGAAGGCAAGTTGTTCCGGCCGATGGCGTTGACGGTGATGCTGGCGCTCTCCGCCGCCTTGCTGGTCAGTGTCACGGTGGTGCCGGCGATGGCATCATATTGGCTGAAGGCCGGGGCCGATCACGGCCCGACGCGGCTGATGGCGGCGCTGGAACGGGGCTGGCGGCCACTGCTGGCGGCCACCATCGCCCGGCCCATGCTGGCCATCGTGCCGGCGCTGCTGGTGCTGGTTGCGGCCGGCTTCGCCTTCACCCGGCTGGGCACGGTGTTCACGCCGCGGCTCGACGAAGGCTCCATCACGGCCATGGTCTATCGCCCGGTGGACATGAGCCTCGACGCAGCACTTGCCCAGGAAATCGCGGTCGAAAAGGTGCTGCTGCAGAAGTTCCCGCAGATCACCCATGTCTTCGCGCGCATCGGCACGGCGGCGGTGGCGACCGATCCGATGCCGCCCAACGAGAACGACCTTTATATCCACTACAAGCCGCGCGATGAATGGCCGGCGAGTGGCCCGCAGAGCAAGGCCGCGCTGGTGCGCGCCATCGAGGCGGAAGCCAAACGCGTGCACCCCGATCAGAATTTCCTGTTCGCCCAGCCGATCGAGATGCGCTTCAACGAGATGCTGGAAGGCACCCGCGCCGACCTGTCGGTGAAGATCTATGGCGACGACAATGATCAACTGGAGGCGCTTGGCAGCAAGGTTCTGGCCGTGCTGGAGCGGCAGCTGGGCACGGCGCAGGCCGAGTATGAAGTGGATGGCCGCACCCCCAGCCTGGTGGTGCGAGTGGATCATGATGCGCTGGTGCGGCTGGGGCTGGGGGCCGACGAGGTGAACCGCGCCATCACCGCCGGGCTGGCGGGGCAGGAGGTGGGCGCCATCCTGGAGGGCATCCGCCGACATGCCATCGTGGTGCGCCTGCCCGATGGCCAACGCGCCGATCTCGACACGATCCGCGCGCTGCCGCTCAGGGTGGGCAGTGCCGGCATGGTTCCGCTCGGCCGGGTGGCCACCCTGGAAGAGGTGATGGCGGTCGAACCGGTGCGCCGCGACAATGGCCAGAAGCGCGCCGCGCTGCTGGTCAACCTGTCGGGCAGCGATGTCGAAGCCTATGTCGCGCGGGCCAGGGCGGAACTGGCCAGGGCGGTGCCGTTGCCGGATGGCTATCGCATCGAATTCGGCGGCCAGTTCAAGCAGCTGCAGGAGGCCAAGGCACGCCTTGCCGTGCTGGTCCCGGCCTGTCTGCTGCTGATCCTGCTGCTGGTCTATGGTGCGCTCGGCTCGCTGCGGCAGGCCCTGATCGTGTTTGCCGGCATCCCGCTGGCGGTGACGGGCGGTGTGTTCGCGCTCGCCGTGCGAGGCATGCCCTTTTCGATCACCGCGGCGATCGGCTTCATCGCCCTGTCGGGCATCGCGATGCTCAACGGGCTGGTGTTGGTCGATCATATCAACCACCTGCGCGCCCACGGCATGGCGCGGGCGGACGCGGTGATGGCGGGCGCGCTGGACCGGTTGCGGCCGGTGCTGTCGACCGCGCTGGTGGCCAGCATCGGCTTCCTGCCGATGGCGATCGCCACCGGGGCCGGGGCCGAGGTGCAGCGACCGCTCGCCACCGTGGTGATCGGCGGTATCCTCTCGTCGACGCTGCTCACCCTGCTCCTGCTGCCCACGCTGTACCGGCAGTTCGGCGGAGACGGCAGCATCCGGGATTGAGGAATCGGCGCCGACCCCCTACATTGTGGATGCCGGCTTGCCGGCTATGGCGATAAATGATGCCGTGGAATAGACGCAGCGGACCCGGGGGCAGTACCCGGCGGCTCCACCATTCTTCAGTCCCGTTGTCGGGGTGAATTGCGGGGCCGAACCAGGATCGACGTGTGTTCAAAGACGGTGTTTTTGCCCGGCCTGAATGAGCCGTTAAACCGTTCAAAACCCACAAATGCCAACGACAACGAGGCATTCGCGATCGCAGCGTAACTGAGGTCTTCACCGACCAAGGTTAAACTGGCCGAAAGCGCGGCAGGGGCCACGCCGGGCAACAGAAGTGGATTCCAGCGGCCGGAGGGGGGCCGGGCAACAGAACCCCCTCACTTTTTCGAAGGCCGTTGTGCCCCCTGACCCACGGGCAAACTGGCGGGCCGGGCAACAGAACCCCCTCACTTGACCCAAGCCGCTGCGTCCCCCGACCGGCAACCTCGTTGCGGCTATTTTCGCCGGTGGCTTGACCTTGGCGGCGCCGCGCGCCAATCGGTGCGCATACGCAACCGGGGCAGAATTCGTGACCGATACAACGCCCGACAGCCTGATTCCGTACGACGAGATCGTGCAGGACGCGCTGCGCGGCGTGGTTGGCCGTGTGCTCAAGCGCATCCAGGATGAAGGCGGCCTGCCCGGCGGCCATCATTTCTATATCGCCTTTCGCACCCGTGCGCCTGGCGTGTCGATCCCGCAGCACCTCATCGAACGCTATCCGGAAGAGATGACCATCGTCATCCAGCATCGTTACTGGGATCTGGAGGTGGGGCCCGACCAGTTTTCCATCGGCCTGTCGTTCAACCAGATGCCCTCGCTGCTCACCATCCCCTATGACGCGGTGGTGGGCTTTGTCGATCCGGCGGTGAACTTTGCCCTGCAGTTCCCGCCCAAGGAGGGCGAGGCTCCGCCGGAACCGCCGCCGGAACCGCCGGCTCCGGACGATGGCACCCCCGGCGACGGTGACCCGAAGGGCGGCGCCACTGATGGCAGCAATGTCGTCACGCTGGACCGGTTCCGCCGCAAGTGACGCGCTTCCACCGTCTGGGTGCGCCGGGCAATGCACCGCTGCGGCGCGGGTTGATGTTCGTGCTGTCCTCCCCCTCGGGCGCCGGCAAGACGACAATGTCGCGCGCGCTGCTCGCCGAGGACAGCGAGATCACCATGAGCGTTTCGGCCACCACCCGCAGCCCACGCCCCGGCGAGACGGACGGGGTGGATTATTATTTCGTCTCCCACGATCAGTTCCAGACGATGATCGATGGCAATGCCCTGTTGGAGTGGGCAACCGTGTTCGGCAACCGCTATGGTACGCCGCGCAGCCCCGTGGAGGATGCGCTGGCCGCTGGCCGCGATGTGCTGTTCGATATCGACTGGCAGGGCACCCAGCAGTTGCAGCAGACCGATGCCGCCTCCGACCTGGTGCGCGTGTTCATCCTGCCGCCCGACCTGAAGGAACTGGAGCGCCGGCTGATCAGCCGCAACACCGATCACCCGGAAGTGATTGCTGACCGCATGGCGCGCAGCTGCGACGAGATCCGCCACTGGGGCGAATATGATTATGTGCTGGTCAACGACGATGCCGAGACCTGCCTGAACGAGATCCGCGCCATCTTGAAGGCCGAGCGCCTCCGCAGGAAGCGCCAGCTGGGGCTGGCCAGCTTCGTGCGCGCCATGCTGGGCGACTGATGCGCCGCGCGGTAGCTGCCCTGTTGGCGGCCGCGGTGCTGCTGGCCGGCTGCAGCAAGGGCGATGATCTGCGCCGCTATGCCGTGGTGCGCCGCGCCGATGTCTGGCAGGCGGTGATCACCGATGCCGATCGCGGCCGGCTCGCGCGCCTTTCTGATGCCTGGATGCAGGCGCAGGCCGATGTCGCGGCGGCGGGCGCCGATGTCGGTGTGCTGGGTGCGCTGGCCGTGCCTGGTGCACGCGATTCGACGCGGCAACTGCCCACTGCCGGTGCCTATCGCTGCCGAATTGTCCATATGGGCTGGCGGCAGGGCCAGCCGCAGAATGTGCCGGCGGTGCAGGTGGGCGATTTTGGACCGTGCACGCTGGCGGCGGATGGTACCCTGCTGCGCTTCGATTTCCCGGCCGGGGTGCAGCGTCATGTCGGCGCGCTCTATCCCGATATCGATCGACTGATCTATCTTGGCAGCGTGCAGCTGGCTGGCGAGCCGCGCCGCCGCCCCTATGGCGAGGACCGGGATCGCGACCAGTTGGGCGTGCTGGAGCCGCTGGCGCCCGGCCAGTGGCGCATCGCCATGCCCTGGCCGCGCTGGACTGCGCGCCTCACCCTGATCGAGCTCCGTGCCGGCTGAACTGCTTTCCCATGGCTGGTGGTTCTGGTCGGCGGCGCTGATTGGCGTCACCATCCTGGGCCTTGCCAAAGGCGGCTTTGCCGGGCTGGGGGTGCTGGGCGTGCCGGTCATGGCACTGGGCATGAGCCCGGTGACGGCGGCCGCCATCCTGTTGCCGATCCTGCTGGTCCAGGACGTGTTCTCGGTGAAGGCGTTTGGCGCCCACCGCAACGAGGGTCTCCTGAAGCTGATGGTGCCGGGGGCGTGCCTGGGCATCTTCGCCGGCTGGGCGTTGGCCCGCTTCGTGCCGGTGGCGGCGGTGGAGCTGGCGGTGGGGCTGATCTCGTTGAGTTTCGGCATCCAGCGCATCCGGGCGGAACGGCGTGGCGTGCCGGGTCGAGCCAATGAGGGGCTGGGCGGGCAAGTGTCGGGCGTGGCGATGGGCGCGGCGGCCGGCTTCACCAGCCAGATCGCCCACGCCGGCGGGCCACCTTTCCAGATGCATGTGTTGCCGATGAAGCTGCCGCGCGATGTCTTCATCGGCACCAGCAGCCTGTTCTTCGCCATCATCAACTGGCTGAAGGTGCCGGCCTACTGGGCGCTCGGCACCTTCACGCCAGCCAATCTGTGGACGGCCGCCGCGCTGATGCCCGCGGCCATCGCCTCCACCTGGGCCGGCACCGTGCTGGTGCGCCGGGTTGATGGCCCGCGTTTCTATGCCATCATGCACCTGCTGATGATCCTGGTGGGGGCAAAACTGACATGGGACGGGTTTTCGGGGCTGTAGTCGCGGCACTGCTGGCTGGAACGGCGCAGGCGGCGCCGGTCGATCTGGTCGAACTCTACAAGGATCTGCACATCCATCCCGAACTGAGCTTCCAGGAGGTGCGATCGGCCGGCATCCTCGCTGCCGAAGCGCGCGCCGCCGGCTTTGAAGTGACCGAGAAGGTGGGCCGCACCGGCGTGGTGGCCGTGCTTAAGAACGGCAAGGGTCCCACCGTTCTGATCCGCGCCGACATGGATGGCCTGCCAGTCAAGGAAACCACCGGCCTTGCCTATGCCAGCACCGCGATGGGCCGCTATGGCGATGGCCCGATGACGCCGGTGATGCACGCGTGTGGCCACGATATCCACATGGCGGTGTGGGTGGGCACGGCGCGCTGGCTGGCTGCCAACCGCAAGGCCTGGCGCGGCACCGTGGTGATGATCGGTCAGCCGGCGGAGGAAGGCTTTGGCGGTGCCCGTGCCATGTTGAACGACGGCCTGTTGACCCGCTTTCCCAAGCCGGATTTCGCGCTGACCCTGCACGACAACAGCACCCTGCCAGCCGGGCAGGTGAGTGTGCCGCAGGATCGCGCCTTGTCGATCTCCACCTCGATGGACATGGTGGTGAAGGGCATTGGTGGCCACGGCGCCTATCCCGCCACCACCAAGGACCCGGTGGCGCTGGCGGCGCGCATCGTCACCAGCCTGCAGACGCTGATCAGCCGCGAGAATGATCCCTTCCACCCAGCGGTCATCACCGTCGGCAGCATCCACGGCGGCACCAAGCACAACATCATCCCCGACGAGGTGACCCTGCAGCTGACCATCCGCAGCTATGACGCCGCCCAACAGCAGCGGCTGCTGGACTCCATTGCCCGGGTGGCGCGCGGCGAGGCGATTGCTGCCGGCCTGCCCGACACGCTGATGCCGGTGGTGACGCACGGCCCAGTGGGCACGCCGACGCTGAACGACCCGGCGCTGGCGGCGCGGGTGCGGGCGCTGTTCCGGGCCCGGCTGGGCGCGGCGCGGGTGCCCGATCTCGACCCGTCGATGGCGTCGGAGGATTTCCAGCAGTTCGGGCTGGCGGCGGGTGTGCCGTCGGTCATCTACTGGCTGGGCGGCGTGCCCCAGGCGCAGTGGGATGCGGCGCTGAAGGGCGAGGCCCGCATCCCCTCCCTGCACAATGGCGGCTGGGCGCCCGATCCGGCCCCCACCATAGCCACCGGCGTCGAGACGATGACGGCGGCGGCCGTGATGCTGATGCCGGCAAAATAATCCCCCCTCAAAAAGCCCAAGCGCCGAATCGCCGCACGGGCGTGCTACAAGCTGGGGCAATCGGACAACGAGCCAGCCATTTGGGGAGAGACACCATGCGCGACTACACGAAATTCTACATCGATGGTCAGTGGGTGGAGCCGGCCGTCGCCAACCCCCTCGATGTGATCAACCCGGCCACCGAAGAAGTGGCGGGCCGCATCAACCTTGGCAGCGCCGCTGACGTGGATCGCGCCGTGGCCGCCGCCAAGAAGGCCTTCCCGGCCTTTGCCCGCACCAGCGTCAAGGACCGCATCGACCTCCTGGGCGCCATCGCGGCCGAATATCAGAAGCGCTACAATGACATCGCCGCCGCCGTCACCGAAGAGATGGGGGCGCCGGCCTGGCTGTCGAACCAGGCGCAGGCCGCGCTGGGCATCGGCCACATCGCCACCGCCATCGAAGTGCTGAAAAACTACAAGTTCGATGAGCTGAAGGGCACGACGCTGATCACCAAGGAGCCCATTGGCGTTTGTGCCTTCATCACGCCGTGGAACTGGCCGGTGAACCAGATCGCCTGCAAGGTGGCGCCGGCGCTTGCCGTGGGCTGCACCATGGTGCTGAAGCCGTCGGAGATCGCGCCGTTCAGCGGCTATATCTGGACCGAGATCATGCATGCCGCAGGCGTGCCGGCCGGGGTGTTCAACCTCGTCAACGGCGACGGGCCGGGGGTTGGCGTGGCGCTGTCGCAGCACAAGGATGTCGACATGGTGAGCTTCACCGGCTCCACCCGCGCCGGCATCGCGGTGGCCAAGAACGCGGCCGATACGGTGAAGCGCGTGGCGCAGGAACTGGGCGGCAAGTCCCCCAACATCGTGCTGCCCGATGCCGATCTGGTGAAGGCGGTGACCGGCGGCGTGCAGAGCGTGATGATGAATTCGGGCCAGAGCTGCAATGCGCCGACCCGCATGCTGGTGCCGCGCGGCAAGATGGCGGAGGCTGTCGCCATTGCCAAGCAGGCCGCCGAAGCCACCACCGTGGGCGATCCCAACGGCAACAGCGCCATGGGTCCGGTGGTCAGCGAGACGCAGTGGAACAAGATCCAGGGCCTGATCGAGCAGGGCATCAAGGAAGGCGCCACGCTGGTCGCCGGTGGCCCCGGCCGGCCGGAGGGGCTGGACAAGGGCTATTATGTGAAGCCCACGGTGTTCGCCGACGTGTCGAACGACATGACCATCGCGCGCGAGGAGATCTTCGGCCCGGTGCTGGCCATGCTGCCCTATGACAGCGAGGAACAGGCGATCGCCATCGGCAACGACACCGTCTATGGCCTGGCCGCCTATGTCCAGGGCGAGCCGGAGCATGCGAAGAAGGTCGCCCGCGAGCTGCGCGCCGGCCAGGTCAACATCAACCAGGCTGGGTTCGACCTGATGGCGCCGTTCGGCGGCTACAAGCAGTCGGGCAATGGCCGCGAATGGGGCGATCACGGCTTTGCCGATTTCCTCGAAACCAAGGCCATCATCGGCTGGGGCGAAGCCCAGGCAGCCGAATAACGGACGGCGGAACAATGACCATCCACACCCCGATCTGTGACCTGCTGGGCGTTGAACATCCCGTGCTGCTGGCCGGGATGGGCGGCGTCTCCTATGCCGAAGTCTGTGCGGCGGTTTCGGCCGCCGGCGGCTTCGGCTCGCTCGGCATGGCCGGCCTGCCGCCGAAGTTCATTGCCGATCAGATGGCGCGGGTGAAGGACCTCACCGACAAGCCGTTCGGTGTCGACCTGCTCACCGCCCAGCCTGAAACACTGACCGCCAGTGTAGACGTGATCATCAAGGGCGGCGCCAAGGCCTTCATCGCCGGGCTCGGCGTGCCGGTGGCGATCATCACCGAACTGAAGCAGGCCGGCGTTGTCGTGATGTGCATGGCCGGCAACGTGAAGCATGCGGTGAAGGCGGCGGAGGCCGGCTGCGACGTGATCATCGCGCAGGGCACCGAAGGCGGCGGCCACACCGGCAGCGTGGCCAGCGTGGCGCTGTGGCCGCAGTGTGTCGATGCCGTCGATATCCCGGTGGTGGCAGCCGGCGGGCTTTATGACGGGCGCGGGCTGGCGGCGGCGCTGGCCTTCGGCTGTGTCGGCGTGTGGATGGGCACCCGTTTCATCGCCAGCCACGAGGCCCACGCCGGACAGAAGTACAAGGATGCGATCGTGGGCATGAGCGAGAGCGACACCATCGTCTCGAAGGTGTTCACCGGCAAGACGCTGCGCGCCATCGTGAACGACAGCAACCGCGATTTCGACAACCGCAACGCCAAGCCGTTCGCCGCGCAGGTGGCGGAATCGGTGCAGCTGAACCGGCTGGGGCCAATTGCCGGCGTGCTGGACGTGATCCCGGAAACCCAGTGCCTGGCGGCCGGGCAGGGCGGTGGCGGCATAACCGAGGTGCTGCCGGCCGGCGAGATCGTGCGCCGCACCGTGGCGGAAGCGGAATCGACTCTGAAGAGCCTGCGGAGCCTCGGATGATGCGTGCTGCCCTCGTTGCCCTGGCCCTGATCGCCAGCCCCGCCGCCGCCATCGACGGGCCGGTGTTCAAGGGATTCGGCAGCTACACCGCCACCGAACATGACGTGGTGATCCCCAAGGGCACGGTGTTGCGCCATGTCTATGATGTGCGGCCGGCAACACCGGGCAAGCGCAACCCCGGCTTCGAGACCGCCGCGCGTTTCATCAACAGCCATGTCGGCAACGGCATGGCGGAACGCGACGTGGCGGTGGCCGTGGTGGTACATGGCTCCGCCATCAACGAACTGACGAAGCCGCAGGTCTATGCCGCCCGCCACAACGGCGCGGCAAATGCCAGCCAGGCGATGGTGGAAGAAATGCTGCAGAAGGGCGTGCGCTTCATCGTCTGCGGGCAGGCGGCGAACATCCTGGGTGTGAAGAAAGCCGATCTGCTGCCCGGCGTGGAACTGGCGATTTCCGCCAGCAGCGCCCACGCCATATTGCAGGCGCAAGGCTACACGCTGAACCCGTTCTGATCAGCCCTTGAGGCTGGGCGCCCGTGCGGCGGCATCCTCGCCGGTCGTTTCGGGCCCCGGCACGCCGGCCTCGACTCGACCCGATGCTGCCAGGTGGATGGCCTTCCTGATGCGGCCGTAGGTGCCGCACCGGCACAGGTTGGTGATGGCGGCGTTGATGTCCTCGTCCGACGGGTTGGGCTTTTCCTTCAACAGGGCCGCCGCCGCCATGATCATGCCCGACTGGCAGTAACCGCACTGCGGCACCTGAACCGCGATCCACGCCTGCTGCAGCGGATGGCTGCGGTTGTCGGACAAGCCCTCGATGGTGGTGACGAAGGTGCCTTCCAGATCGGCGATGCTCACCTGGCAGGAGCGGGTGGCCTTGCCATCCACGTGCACGGTGCAGGCGCCGCACAGGCCGGCCCCGCAGCCGAACTTGGTGCCGGTCAGCCCGGCGGCATCGCGCAGCGCCCACAGCAAGGGCGTGTCGGGCGGCATCAGAAATTCGACAGGATTGCCGTTCACGGTGAACTTGGTCATGCCTTCGCCATACAAGCGAGGAGGCCGCAATGGAACTCAAGACGCTCGATTACGCCGTGGCGGACGGCATCGCCCGCATCACGTTGAACCGCCCTGCCGAACTCAACACCATGAACGGCGATTTCTGGCCCGAGATGGTGCGGGTGTTCCACGCCATCGAGCACGACATGGACGTGCGCTGCGTCATCATCGCCTCGACCGGCAAGCATTTCACCGCCGGGCTCGACCTGAACTGGGCCGGGCAGAACGCGGCGGCCAGCCGGGGGGGTGATCTCGGCCGCCAGCGCGAGGCCTTCCGCCGCCACGTGAAGGAGTTGCAGGACAGCTTCAACGTCATCGACAATTGCCGGGTGCCGGTGATCGCCGTCACCCAGGGCGGCTGCATCGGCGGCGGGGTTGACCTGGTCACGGCATGCGACCTCAGGATCTGCACGGCCGATGCCTTCTTCACCATCCAGGAGATTAATGTCGCCATCGTCGCCGATGTCGGCACGCTCCAGCGCATCCCCTTCCTGCTGCCGCAGGGGCTGGTGCGCGAACTGGCCTACACCGGGCGCCGTTTCCCGGCGGCCGAGGCGGCGAAGTGGGGCTTCGTCAACCGGGTGGAAGAGACGCACCAGGCAGCACTCGACGCTGCCGAGGCCATGGCGCGCGAGATCTGTTCGAAATCGCCGCTGGCCATCACCGGCATCAAGCAGGTGCTGAACTATGGTCGCGATCACAGCGTGGCCGATGGCCTTGAATATGTCGCGGTCTGGAATGCCGGCATGCTGCAGGGCGAGGACATGGCCGAAGCCGTGAAGGCGCAGATGACGAAGCAGACCGCCCGCTTCGGCAACCTGAAAGCCTGACATTTGCGCTGGGTGCGACAGCGTTCATGTCCTGAATTGGCTTGCCTGTTGCGCTGCAGCACGGCATAGCAGCTACGTCATTTGGCGGAGGGTTCCGCCCGCTACAGCCATGGGGCCTTATGCGCCGCACGTACAAGATGATGGTTTCCGCCGGGGCAATGGGCGCCGGTGTGCTCGCTGCGTGCGCCGCGCGCGCGCAGGAGGCGGTGGCCGCGGCTCCGGTGCCGCCGGTGACCACGACCGAGGTGCCCGCCGCCGTGCCGGCGCTCACCGCGCCGTCGGCTGAATATGGGGTGCCACGCGGCGGCTATGACCTGCAGTTGCCGGTCACCGACATCGCCGAACAGGCGCATTTCATGGTCAACTGGGTGCTGAACCCGGTGATGGCCGCGGTGGCCATCTTCGTGATGATCCTGCTGGCCTGGACGATCTGGCGCTATCGCGCTGCTGCAAACCCGGTGCCGTCCACCAACAGCCACAACACCACCATCGAAGTGATCTGGACGGTGGTGCCGGCGCTGATCCTGCTGGTCATCGCGGTGCCCAGCTTCCGGCTGCTGGCCAATCAATATGATCCGCCCAAGGCCGATCTCACCATCAAGGCCATCGGCCACCAGTGGTATTGGGAATATGAATATCCCGATCAGGGCGGTTTCACCTTCGATTCGGTGATGCTGACCAACGAGGAGGCCGACAAGCGCGGCACGCCCAAGCTGCTGGATGTGGACAACCGGGTGGTGGTGCCGGCAGGCGCGACGGTGAAGATCCTCACCACCGCGGCGGACGTGATCCACAGCTTCGCCATTCCGGCCTTCTACGTGAAGATGGATGCGGTGCCCGGCCGCATCAACGAAACCTGGTTCAAGGTTGATCGCCCCGGCGTCTATTTCGGCCAGTGCAGCGAACTGTGCGGCACCAAGCATGCCTACATGCCGATCGCCATCGAGGTGCTGCCGAAGGACAAGTTCGATGCCTGGGTGGCGGCCAAGCAGCGCGAGAACGGTATCGAGCCGGCCGTTGCGGCGGCGCCTGCTGCCGCCCCTGCCGCCCCCGCGGCCGCTGCTGCGACCGCTGCGGTTCCGGCCGCCTGAGATTGACGAGAGGACGCTAGACCCATGGCTCACGCCGCAACCGCCGGTGCTCATGACGACCACGCCGATCACCAGATGGGCTTCATCCAGCGCTGGCTGTTCTCGACCAATCACAAGGACATCGGCACCCTCTACCTGATCTTCGCGATCATCGCCGGCACCATCGGCGGCGCGATTTCGGGCATCATGCGTCTCGAACTGGCCGAGCCCGGCATCCAGTGGCTCACCTTCATGACGCAGGGCAATGTCGATCAGGCCAACCATCTGTGGAACGTGTTCATCACCGCCCACGGCCTGATCATGGTGTTCTTCACCGTGATGCCGGCGATGATCGGCGGCTTCGGCAACTGGTTCGTGCCGATCATGATCGGCGCGCCCGACATGGCCTTCCCGCGCATGAACAACGTGTCCTTCTGGCTGCTGGTGCCGTCGTTCCTGTTGCTGTGCGCCTCGATGTTCGTCGAAGGCCCGGCCGGCGCCAACGGGGCCGGTACTGGCTGGACCGTCTATCCGCCGCTGTCGACGCAGGGCCACCCCGGCCCGGCGGTCGATCTGGCCATCCTGTCGCTGCACATCGCCGGGGCATCTTCGATCCTGGGCGCGATCAACTTCATCACCACCATCCTCAACATGCGGGCGCCGGGCATGACCCTGCACAAGATGCCGCTGTTCGTGTGGTCGGTGCTGGTCACCGCATTCCTGCTGCTGCTGTCGCTGCCGGTGCTGGCTGGCGCCATCACCATGCTGCTGACCGATCGCAACTTCGGCACGCACTTCTTCACGGCTGATGGTGGTGGTGACCCGATCCTCTACCAGCACCTGTTCTGGTTCTTCGGCCACCCGGAGGTCTATATCCTCATCCTGCCGGGTTTCGGCATCATCAGCCAGATCGTCTCGACCTTCAGCCGCAAGCCGGTGTTCGGCTATCTCGGCATGGCCTATGCCATGGTGGCGATCGGCTTCATCGGCTTCATCGTGTGGGCCCACCACATGTTCACCGTCGGCCTCGACGTGAACACCAAGATGTATTTCACGGCCGCCACCATGATCATCGCGGTGCCCACCGGCATCAAGATCTTCAGCTGGATCGCGACCATGTGGGGCGGCTCCATCCGCTTTGACACGCCGATGCTGTGGGCGATCGGCTTCATCTTCATGTTCACCGTGGGCGGTGTCACCGGCGTGTTGCTGTCGAACGGCGGCGTGGACACCTACTTCCACGACACCTACTATGTGGTGGCGCACTTCCACTATGTGCTGTCGCTGGGCGCCGTGTTCGCCATCTTTGCCGCCTGGTACTACTGGTTCGGCAAGATGTTCGGGAAGCCCTACAACGAAACGCTGGGCAAGCTGCACTTCTGGGTGTTCTTCATCGGCGTGAACATCCTGTTCTTCCCGATGCACTTTCTGGGCTCCGACGGCATGCCGCGCCGCATCCCGGACTATCCGGATGCCTATGCCTTCTGGAACCAGATCGCCAGCTATGGCTACGCCATCATGGGCGTGGGCATGCTGTTCTTCTTCCTGAACCTCGTCGTGTCGTTCGCGTCGCGCCGCAAGGTGGAAGACAATTATTGGGGCGAAGGCGCCACCACCCTGGAATGGACCCTGTCCAGCCCGCCGCCGTTCCACCAGTTCGAAACCCTCCCGGTCATCAAGTGACCGGGCACCGGGGTGCGGACTGATGTCCGCGCCCCTTGCAGGCCCGATGTGATGAACAACAGCGCCACCGCCCAGCCCGCCGCCGGGGTTCCCGAAACCCTGATGGCGGATTGGCGCGACTATTTCGCCCTGCTGAAGCCGCGGGTGATGACGCTGGTGATCTTCACGGCGGCCTGCGCGATGGTGGCGGCACCGGGCACGATGCACCCGTTCCTGGCCTTCACCGGCATCCTGTGCATTGCGGTCGCAGCCGGCGCCGCCGGGGCGCTCAACCAATGGTATGAGGCCGATATCGATGCGCTGATGAAGCGCACCGCAAGGCGCCCGCTGCCCGCCGGCAAGATGGACCCGCGCGAGGCGCTGGCCTTCGGCGTGATCCTGGGCACCGGCGCGGTTGCCGTGATGGGCCTTGCATTGAACTGGGTGGCGGCCGCCTGGCTTGCCGTGTCGATCCTCTTCTATGTCGTCGTCTACACCGCCTGGCTGAAGCGCCGCACGCCGCAGAACATTGTCATCGGCGGCGCTGCAGGGGCCTTTCCGGTGATCTGCGGCTGGGCCGCCGTCACCGGGGACACGCCGTTGATGGCGTGGATCCTGTTTGCGATCATCTTCCTGTGGACGCCGCCGCATTTCTGGGCGCTGGCGCTGTTCATGGAGGCCGATTACGCCAAGGCCGGCGTTCCGATGCTGCCTGTCACCCATGGCCTGCTAGAGACCCGTCGCCAGATCCTGCTCTATTCGCTGCTGCTGGTGCC
Organism: Sandarakinorhabdus rubra; assembly: GCF_010994245.1. Lineage (GTDB taxonomy): Bacteria > Pseudomonadota > Alphaproteobacteria > Sphingomonadales > Sphingomonadaceae > Sandarakinorhabdus > Sandarakinorhabdus rubra. The sequence continues at coordinate 466 of NZ_WMHO01000041.1, read as the reverse complement.
GGTGACCGTGGCGCCCACGCTGCTGGGTCTCGCTGGCTGGGCCTATGGCGGCACGGCGCTCACGCTGGGCGCGCTGTTCCTGTGGATGGCGGTGAAGGTGGCGCGCAGCCGCGCCCTGCTGCCCGCCGACATGCTGGCGGAAAAGCAGCTGTTCAAGTTCAGCCTGCTCTATCTCGCCTGCCTGTTCGGCGCGCTGGTCGCCGACCGGCTGCTGCTGCCATGACCGGCATGGACACCGCCCCCGATCCGGCAAGCTGGACCGACGCGCAGCGTGCGGCCTTCTATGCCCGCCGGGAATCGCGCAACCGGGCGCTGGGGCTGGTGCTGTTCGCGCTGGTGGTGCTGTTCTTCGGCATCACCGTGGTGCGCATGGCTGGCCAAGTGCCGCCGGCGCCCGTCGCTGGAGCCACGCCTTGAGCGGCGCGGCAGCCGCCACGGCCCGGGCCAACCGGCGTGTCGGGCTGGC
>NZ_WMHO01000409.1 GCF_010994245.1 Sandarakinorhabdus rubra | reverse complement strand
GCTCCACCCGCGGCGCCGTCACCCAGCCCTTGCGGAACAGGTCTTCCGACCGCTTCAGCTCGGCCGCAGCCCGCACCACCTCGGCCCGGGCCGAGGCCTGCGCGGCGCCCAGCGACGTGGTGTCGAGCCGCGCCAGCACCTGCCCGGCGGCCACCCGGTCCCCTTCCCGCACCAATATGGCGGCGATGCGGCCCGGCGTGTTGAACGAGAGCGGCGTTTCGCGCTTCAGGCGCACGGTGCCGGCCACCACCAGATCGGATGTGCCACTGGCCGGCTGCACGGTGGCCACCCTGACCGGCAGCGCCGGGGCGCGCGCCGGGGGCGGCGGCGCCTCGCTGCCACAGCCGGCCAGCGCAAGGCCGGCCCCCAGCAGGAATGCCAGCCGCCTGGCCGCCCTCACGGCGCCGGGGTCACAATTGTCTGTCACGGAACCGAGAATCATGCGCCCGCCTGCCGCCCGATGCGATCACCGGCTGGAAGTCAGTCCCAGCCAATCAGTGATAGCCATGCTGCCCGGCGACAGGCGGGTTTGCAAGAATTTTTGAGCGCTGCTCAATAATGTCGCAAGCCGGGCCTGCCCGCCCGCCTGCCTGCATTGATGCGTTTCAGTCGTCGATCACCAGCGCACATAGGGTGAGTGCCACGCCCTCATCGTCGGCGGTGCCCGGCTCCACCACCAGTTCAGCCAGGATGCGGCCCGGCATGGCGATCTGCGCCTGCGGCAGCACCGTGGCCACGGCCTCCAGCGCAGCAGCCGCGCCGGGGCCGTCGAGGCGCACGTCAAGCTCGTGACGGGCGCCGGTGAGCGTGAGGCTGGCCCAGTCACGGCTGCGCAGCTCCTCGATCACCAGGCGGGCGCCCAGGGGCGCCGCAACGGCGGCA
>NZ_WMHO01000408.1 GCF_010994245.1 Sandarakinorhabdus rubra | reverse complement strand
CGCAGCCGGACCGCCGGGCGCAGCGCCGCCGGCCGTCACCGTCCACACGAACGGCGCGTCGCGGCCCGTCTGCACGGCGCCTTCCGGTAACGCGATGCGCGGCTGCGGTGCCGCCAGCGGCATTTCCACCGACACGATGGCGCCCGGCCACAACACGTCGCCCTTGTTGGCAAACTCGGCCCGCGCCGTGACACCGCCGCTGCCCGGATCGACATTGTTGTCGAGGAAGACAAGGCGGCCGCTGGTCAGTTCCGCGCCACTGTCACGATCCCGCACCACCACTCGGCCGCCGCCGCTGGCCAGAACGGCACGCGCCTGCTGCACATTGTCGGGTGGCACCAGGAAGCGCACATGGATGGGCGAGAGCTGGTTGATCGACACGAGCGCCGTGGCATCGCCCTGGCGGACATTGGCGCCAAGCCGGAAGCCCAGTTCCCCGGTGCGACCCGAAATCGGCGCCGTCACGGTGAGGAACGACAATTGCACGCGCGCCGAATCCAGCAGCGCGCGGGCCGTTTCGATGTCGCTCTTCGCCGAATAGCTGTTGGCCCGCGCCAGATCGCGCGCCGCGGTGGACACGAAGCCCTTGGCCACCAGCGCCTCGGCCCGCTGATAATCGAGCGTGGCCCGGCGTTCGGCGGCGATGGCGCCCTTCAGCTCGGCCTCGGCCTGCTGCACGGCGGAGCGCGCCTGCCGCGCATCGAGCCGGAACAGCACCTGGCCGGCGCGCACGAAATCGCCCTCGCGAAAGGCAATGCCGATAATCTCGCCGTCGGCGCGGGGCCGCACCGCCACGCTCTGGCTCGGCGTGACGGTGCCCAGCGCCACCAGCGTCGGCGCGAATTCCTCCAGCGCCGCCGTCTGCGCCGACACGGTGAGCATCGGCCGCCGCC
>NZ_WMHO01000407.1 GCF_010994245.1 Sandarakinorhabdus rubra | reverse complement strand
GGTGCCACTGCGCCTGCCCGCCACTGGGCGCCTCGCCGGCCTGCTGGAGGCCGCCAGCCGCATCGCACGGGCGCGGAGCGCGCTGGATGGCAGCGCCACCGGATTTGCCGCGCTGGTCAACGATTGGCACCAGCAGGGCATCGATGCTGCTGGCCAGGCTGGCGGTGCGCTGTTTGCCACCACCGCCATCCGCACCACCGTGGGCAAGGCCAACGCCGGGCGCGCGCCGCTGGATGTCGTTCTGGCCGATGGCGCCGTGCCCGACCCGTCCGGCTATCGCCTCATCGCGGAGGCCACCGGCTTCACGCTGGCGCGCGGCGATGGCAGCGCCAGCATCACCGGCACGTCGCCCCTGCTGCTCGATGGCCTGACCTTGACCATCGGCGATGGCTGGGTGGCTGGGGACCAATGGACGCTGGAACCACTGTCGGGCGCGCAAGGCCTGTCGCTGCGCGCGCTGCAGCCGCAGGACGTCGCGGCTGCCCGGCGCTGGCAGGTGGATGGACCCCCCGGCGCCCCCGGCCTGCCTACGGTGACCGACGATGCCAGCGCGCTCGCCCTGCCCGGCGGCGACGTGACCCCGCCGCCGTGGCGGATCAGCATCATCGCCGGCGGCCTTGCCGAAGTGCGTGATCCCGCCGGCACCTTGCTGGCCACAGTGCCGGCCGATGGCAGCCTGATCGAGGGGCCGGGCATCCGCTTCACGCTGCCCGCCGGTGTCAGCGAGGGCAGCAGTTTTCGCATCACGCCAACCCCGCCGGGCAGCCAGGACAATGGCCAGGCCCTGGCGCTGGGGCGGCTGCGCCTGCAGCCCGGCCCCAATGGCACGATCGAGGCGGCGCTGGATGGCGATCTGGCGCGCATCGGCGCCGATGTGGCCGACACGCGCCGGCTGG